>NZ_JBSGAW010000008.1:0-269350 GCF_053600955.1 Streptomyces sp. NPDC004838
CCGTCGCCGAGCCGGACGGCATCGCGCGTCACCTCCGTCACCTCCGCACCGGGGCCTTGGAGTACGGTCACACCGAGTTCGGCGAGCCGCTCGCCCCGGACGGCGTCCGGGGCAGAACCGAGCCACAAAAACTACGCCGCCGACTGTTTGGCCTCCACCTCGCGCCGCCTGCGCCTCGCGAGGACCACGCGGCGTTCGGCGGCGGTGAGGCCGCCCCAGACGCCGTAGGGCTCGGGCTGGAGCAGGGCGTGTTCGCGGCATTCGACCATCACGGGGCAGCGGGCGCAGACCCGCTTCGCCGCCTCCTCGCGCGACAGCCGCGCCGCCGTGGGCTCCTTCGACGGGGCGAAGAACAGCCCGGCCTCGTCCCGACGGCACACCGCCTCCGCATGCCAGGGTCCGTCCTGGTCTTCCCGAGCGGGTGTTCGCTGGGTCGGTACGGCGGCCACCTGCAAGGACTGGTACGGCAGTTGCAGCACGGGTCTACTCCTGACGACGGCTTCGCGAGCGAGAGACGATGCAGCACTCCCTACCCGCTGTGCGCACTCCTATTCACTGAGTGGCACCGAACTCAGGCGTAGCGAAACCGCCCACCGTGGCTCGTGGCCGAAAGTCGACCCGCGCCCGAGTCGTCAGCCCAGGTGTTTGCGCAGGCGGTTGTGGAGGTCCGAGACCCGCCGTCCGCGCTTGGGCCGGGCCTCGACATTGCCGAAAAACGAGGATCCGTTGATGACGACGACCGGGGCTTCGGGGTTGCCGGCTTCCAGAGCGCGAATCTCGAAGTTGCCGAAAAAGCCGTTCCCGCTGCCGCGGAGGGTGATGTTCTCGGGGACGCGGACTTCGACGTTGCCGAAGACGGAAGTCGCGTTGATCACTGTCACCCGCTGCTGGAAGAGCGCTTCGGTGAGATCGATCTCGACGGATCCGAAGAGCGCGAAGGCGTTGGTGCGGCGGCCGATGCTCCAGCGCCCCTTGCGGACGGAGCTGGAGAAGACGGCCACGACGTTCTCGGCGGGGCCGGCCTGCGCTTCGGGCCCGTAGGCGTAGGAGTCGGGCTCGGCGCTTTTGGCGGACGCGGCCGGCAGGTCCTGGACGATGGGCTGGAGTTCGCCCAGGGTCTTGGCCCGGTAGACGGCGTCGATCCGCTCGGAGTGCTCCTCGGCGTCCAGTCGGCCCTCCGCCAGGGCGTCCCGGAGAATGTCGGCGATCCGGTCGCGGTCGGCGTCCGACGCGCGGATGGCGTCGGAGGGCCGGGATACGGTGTCGCGCTCCGCGGGAACGGCAGGCTTCTGGGGCTGCTTTTCGAGGTCCACGGAGCCAGGGTAGCTAAACGCGATAGATCGCGACTAGGGGCAACACTCCGGTCAGGGCCACCGCACGCGCCCTCACCCCGCGCCCCACACGCTCCACTCCGGCCCGGACCCACCCCGCTACGCGCCCCGCGGCCCCGGCCCCTCGCCGACACACCCCGCCCGTACATCACCCCAGCCCTGCCTGGCCCCCACCCCGCCCACCAGCCCCCCGCTCTACTGAGCCTTACCTCACAGACTCCGCCGACCGGGCGCGTTCTACGCTGGAGGCCGCGCCGCTGTCCGCCGGGTCCGCGAAGTCTGCCGAGTGAGGAATGGCCGCAATGCCCCCTGTGTCCCGCCAATCCAGCCCTGCGTTTACGTACACCGATCTGCTCCCCCTGGGAGAGGACACCACGCCCTACCGGCTGGTGACCGCCGAAGGCGTCTCCACCTTCGAGGCCGACGGCCGTACGTTCCTCAGGGTCGAGCCGGAAGCGCTGCGCAAGCTCGCCGCCGAGGCCATGCACGACATCTCGCACTATCTGCGGCCCGCGCACCTCGCTCAGCTGCGGCGCATCGTGGACGACCCGCAGGCGTCGCCGAACGACAAGTTCGTCGCGCTCGATCTGCTGAAGAACGCGAACATCGCGGCCGCCGGCGTCCTCCCGATGTGCCAGGACACCGGCACGGCGATCGTGATGGGCAAGCGGGGGCAGAACGTCCTCACCGAGGGCGGCGACGAGGAGGCCCTGTCGCGGGGCGTCTTCGACGCGTACACCAAGCTCAATCTCCGCTACTCCCAGATGGCTCCGCTGACCATGTGGGAGGAGAAGAACACGGGCTCCAACCTTCCGGCGCAGATCGAGCTGTACGCGACCGACGGCGGCGCGTACAAGTTCCTCTTCATGGCCAAGGGCGGCGGCTCGGCCAACAAGTCCTTCCTCTACCAGGAGACCAAGGCGGTCCTGAACGAGACGTCGATGATGACGTTCCTGGAGGAGAAGATCCGCTCGCTCGGCACGGCCGCGTGTCCGCCGTATCACCTGGCGATCGTCGTCGGCGGCACCTCGGCGGAGTTCGCGCTGAAGACCGCGAAGTACGCCTCCGCGCACTATCTCGACGAGCTGCCCACCGAGGGCTCCCCCACCGGTCACGGCTTCCGGGACAAGGAGCTGGAGGAGAAGGTCTTCGAGCTGACGCAGCGGATCGGCATCGGCGCGCAGTTCGGCGGCAAGTACTTCTGCCACGACGTACGGGTGGTGCGGCTGCCGCGGCACGGCGCGTCCCTGCCGGTCGCCATCGCGGTGTCGTGTTCGGCGGACCGCCAGGCGGTCGCGAAGATCACGGCGGAGGGGGTCTTCCTTGAGCAGCTGGAGACCGACCCGGCGCGGTTCCTGCCGGAGACGACGGACAAGGACCTCTCCGAGGACGGGGTCGAGGGCGTCGGCGTTGCCGATGGCGTCGTGCGGATCGATCTCAACCGTCCGATGGACGACGTACTCGCCGAGTTGACCAAGTACCCGGTCAAGACGCGGCTCTCGTTGACCGGTCCGCTGGTCGTGGCGCGTGACATCGCGCACGCGAAGATCAAGGAGCGGCTGGACGCGGGCGAGGAGATGCCGCAGTACCTGAAGGACCACCCGGTGTACTACGCGGGTCCCGCGAAGACCCCAGAGGGGTACGCGTCCGGTTCGTTCGGCCCCACGACGGCCGGGCGGATGGACTCCTACGTCGAGCAGTTCCAGGCCGCGGGCGGCTCCAAGGTGATGCTGGCGAAGGGCAACCGGTCCCGGCAGGTGACCGAGGCGTGCGGCACGCACGGCGGCTTCTACCTCGGCTCGATCGGCGGTCCCGCGGCGCGGCTGGCGCAGGACTGCATCAAGAAGGTCGAGGTCGTGGAGTACGAGGAGCTGGGGATGGAGGCGGTGTGGCGGATCGAGGTCGAGGACTTCCCCGCGTTCATCGTCGTGGACGACAAGGGGAACGACTTCTTCACCGAGCCGGCTCCGGCTCCGACGTTCACATCGATCCCGGTCAGGGGGCCGGGGCTCGGGTAGCCCGCGGCTGATTCCCGCCCGGAGGGGAGTTCCTCCCGGCCGTCCCGGTCCTCCCGTTCGTCCCGGCCGGGAACAGGCCCGGTCGGCAACAGGCCCGGTCGGGAATAGGCGCGGCCGGATTTGTGCTCATCTGGACGGTGGGGTCACAGCTGGAAAGCGGGGTCTCGGCCCTGTGGTCCCGGCCCCACCGGACAGGCACGGATCGGCTCAGCGCAGGAGGCACGACACCGATGAGCACCCCCGACGGCTACCGGATCGAGCACGACTCCATGGGGGAGGTGCGGGTGCCCGCGCACGCCAAGTGGCGGGCGCAGACGCAGCGGGCCGTGGAGAACTTCCCGGTGTCGGGGCAGCGGCTCGAACGGGCGCATATCGAGGCCCTGGCCCGGGTCAAGGGCGCCGCCGCGCGGGTCAACGCCGAGCTGGGAGTGCTCGACGAGGACATCGCGGACGCGATCGCCGCCGCCGCCGCGGAGGTCGCCGAGGGGCGCTGGGACGAGCACTTTCCGGTGGACGTCTTCCAGACCGGCTCGGGCACCTCGTCGAACATGAACGTCAACGAGGTGCTGGCGACGCTCGCCACCGAGCGGCTGGGCCGCCCGGTCCACCCCAATGACCATGTGAACGCCTCGCAGTCGTCCAACGACGTCTTCCCGTCCTCGATCCACATCGCGGCGACCGCGGCGGTCACGGCCGATCTGATCCCGGCCCTGGGCCATCTCGCCGCCGCGCTGGAGCGCAAGTCCGCCGAGTTCGCGGAGGTCGTCAAGTCCGGCCGTACGCATCTGATGGACGCCACGCCGGTGACGCTGGGCCAGGAGTTCGGCGGATACGCCGCCCAGGTCCGGTACGGCGTGGAGCGGCTGGAGGCGTCCCTTCCCCGGCTGGCCGAACTCCCGCTCGGCGGTACGGCGGTGGGCACCGGGATCAACACGCCGCGCGGCTTCTCGGCCGCCGTGATCGCGGAGGTCGCCCGTGCGACCGGGCTGCCGTTGACGGAGGCGCGCGACCACTTCGAGGCGCAGGGCGCGCGGGACGGCCTGGTGGAGACCTCCGGCCAGCTGCGGACCATCGCCGTATCGCTCACCAAGATCGCCAACGATCTGCGCTGGATGTCGAGCGGTCCCCGCACGGGCCTCGCCGAGATCAGCCTTCCCGACCTCCAGCCCGGTTCCTCGATCATGCCGGGCAAGGTCAACCCGGTGATCCCGGAGGCCGTGCTGATGGTGGCCGCGCAGGTGACGGGCAACGACACCACGGTCGCGGTGGCCGGCGCGGCCGGGAACTTCGAGCTGAACGTGATGCTCCCGGTGATCGCCCGGAATCTGCTGGAGTCGATCCGGCTGCTGGCGTCGGCCTCCCGGCTGCTCGCGGACCGTACGGTCGACGGCGTCACGGCGCATGTCGAGCGCGCCAGGGAGTACGCCGAGTCCTCTCCGTCCGTCGTCACCCCGCTGAACAAGTACATCGGGTACGAGGAGGCCGCGAAGGTCGCCAAGAAGTCGCTGGCCGAGCGGAAGACGATCCGCGAGGTGGTGGTGGAGTCCGGCTATGTGGAGCGCGGCGATCTGACGCTGGAGCAGCTGGACGAGGCGCTGGACGTCCTGCGGATGACCCGCCCCTGACTCCCACTCGCCCGGCGCGGACCCGCGCCGGGCGACACGGCCGTGGCCGATATGACTGAGCGGCAAGAGGGCTGTCCTACTAAAATCCGCTCATGACAGGCACGGAACGCGGTGAACCCTGGCAGCCCGGCGACCATATCCTCTGGCGCTACCGTGATCATGTCCCGGACCCGGTGGGGCACGGCCTCCAGATCTGCCGTCCCGTGACCGTCGTCCAGGACACGGCCGATCTGCTCGCGGTGTGGATGGCTCCGGGCACGGAATGTGTGAAGCCGGTACTCGTGGACGGCACCCCCGTCCACGAACAGCCCCTCGCGACCCGCTACACGGCCCCGCGCACGGTCGTCCGCGACCGCTGGTTCGGTTCGGGGGTGCTCAAGCTCGCGCGGCCGGGCGAGCCGTGGTCGGTCTGGCTGTTCTGGAACGCCGGCTGGCAGTTCAGGAGCTGGTACGTGAATCTGGAGGAGCCGCGCACCCGGTGGGCCGGCGGCATCGACTCCGAGGATCACTTTCTGGACATCTCCGTGCACCCCGACCGGAGTTGGCAGCTGCTGGACGAGGACGAGTTCGACCAGGCCCAGCGGGTGGGCCTGATGGACGCCCGGAAGGCCGAGCGGGTACGGGAGGCGGGCCGGGCCGCCGTGGAGGTCATCCGGGCGTGGGGCTCCCCTTTTTCGGACGGCTGGGAGAGCTGGCGGCCCGATCCTGGCTGGCAGGTGCCCGAACTGCCCGTCGACTGGGGGCGCACGCCCGCGCGAATGGCGTCCTGAGAGCGCTGGAGGGGTGTCTGCGCGCTCAGAAGACGTCCGAGACCGTCCGGATGCGCCGGAGCGGCGCCCTGGGCCTCGGAGGGACCGTCCGGCCCTCCGGTCAACAAGGGGCGAGCGTGGTCCCGCGTGCCGAAGGAGGCACGAATACCCGTCTGAGCACGCAGATGTGCGGGTGGGAGCCCATATGTGAAGGCGTTCACTTCCGCAGAATGTCTGACTCCGGTCCAAGAACGCACTCCGGCGCACAGGACGTCGTGAGACTCTTGATGCGCCCCCTGGGGGCAAACGTAGGATCGTCGTCCGCAAGGCTCGCCGTTCGACAACTCTTCGGTAACTATTGAGCGCAGCGCAGGACCTGACCGTAAGTCATCACGAGTCACTACTAGGGGGTGGAGCCGTGCCGGATGCCTGCCACCCTGACGACGCCACCAGCAGAGCGGGTACACCGCCTTACGAGGCGTACGCATCGCACACCCGGCCCAGACGGACGGAAGCCCACGCGTGACGGAGCAGCCCACCTCCCACGAAGGCCGGCAGCCCTTGGCTGCCCGGTCGCAGGAACGCACCCGGCCGCGGGCGGAGTCGGCCGGGCCATCCACCGTGGCGACGCCCAACGGTCCGGGCGGTCCGGGCGGCGGGGCGCAGGATCTCGCCGGCACGGCGAGGCGCGAGGGCGACCGGCTGCGTTTCGTGGGCGCCGCGACCCGCAGGATCGCGCGTGGCATCGACCTCGACGAGATCGTGCTCGGGCTCTGCCGGGCGACTGTGCCGACGTTCTCCGACGCGATCCTCGTCTATCTGCGCGATCCCCTGCCGGTGGGCGACGAGCGCCCCGTCTCGCCGTTCCTGTTGCGGCTGCGCCGCACGGACAGGCTGCGTTTAGCAGAGGACGGCACGGAGTTCGGCGGGATGGGTGTGCTTCCGGTCATCGACCAGCACAACGAGCTGACTCCGGCTGCCGAGACGTGCGAGGTGCGCCCGAGCGGTGCGCTCTCGGAGGTGCTGCGCGGGGTGCGGCCGGTCTTCGGTGACTCGGCGGCGGCCCGTGCCGCCCTGCCCGAGCTGCTGGGCGCGGACCGTACCGTACCGAACGGGCACCGCGCCATCCTCGCTCCGCTGCGCGGACGGCGGCGGGTGATCGGCGCCGCCGTCTTCCTGCGGCGGCCCGACCGGACCGCCTTCGAGCCGAACGATCTGCTGGTCGCGGCCCAGCTCGCGACGCACACCGCGCTGGGCATCGACAAAGCGGTGCTGTACGGCCGTGAGGCGTATATCGCGGACGAGCTACAGCGCACCATGCTGCCGGACTCGCTGCCGCAGCCGACCGGGGTGCGGCTGGCCTCGCGCTATCTGCCCGCGGCCGAGACCGCGCGGGTCGGCGGCGACTGGTACGACGCCATCCCGCTGCCCGGCAGCCGGGTCGCGCTGGTGGTCGGCGATGTCATGGGCCACTCGATGACGTCCGCCGCGATCATGGGCCAGCTCCGCACCACCGCGCAGACCCTGGCCGGGCTGGATCTGCCTCCGCAGGAGGTGCTCCACCATCTGGACGAGCAGGCCCAGCGGCTCGGCACCGACCGCATGGCGACCTGCATGTACGCGGTGTACGACCCGGTGTCGCACCGGATCACCATCGCCAACGCGGGCCACCCGCCGCCGATCCTGCTCCATCTGGGCGGGCGGGCCGAGGTGCTGCGCGTGCCGCCGGGCGCGCCCATCGGCGTGGGCGGGGTGGACTTCGAGGCCGTGGAGCTGGACGCGCCGGCCGGTGCGACCCTGCTGCTCTACACGGACGGTCTGGTGGAGTCCCGGCTGCGGGACGTCTGGACCGGGATAGAGCAGCTTCGGGAGCGGCTCGCGGCGACGGCCCAGCTCACCGGACCGGACCACTCGCCTCCGCTGGAGGCGCTCTGCGACGACGTGCTGGACATGCTCGGCCCCGGCGACCGGGACGACGACATCGCGCTTCTCGCGGCCCGTTTCGACGGGATCGCGCCGAGTGACGTCGCCTACTGGTTCCTGGACCCGGAGGACGCGGCTCCGGGCCGGGCCCGCCGGCTCGCCCGGCGCGCGCTGGCCCGCTGGGGTCTGGAGGAGCTGAGCGACTCGGTGGAGCTGCTGGTCAGCGAGGTGGTGACCAATGCGGTGCGGTACGCGGAGCGCCCGGTGACGCTGCGGCTGCTCCGTACGGACGTACTGCGGTGCGAGGTGGGCGATGACTCTCCGCAGCTGCCCCGGCAGCGGAAGGCGCGGGACACCGACGAGGGCGGACGCGGGCTCTTCCTGGTGAACCGGCTGGCCAGGCGGTGGGGGGCCACGCGGCTCTCCAGCGGAAAGGTCGTCTGGTTCGAGCTGTCCACCCGTCCGTGACCCGTCTCCTACCGTCGGGTAACCAGGGGCTGGAGACCGGAAGACCGTTCACGTGTTGCCGACACGACGTCGGCGGAGTTGACTGGGCCACACGGCGGCCGAAGCGACCCATCCAACCGGAACGATCTCGTCCCGGTTGGATCCCCCACATTCATTTGGACGGGAGGACGCTCGTGACCGAGTCAGCGCATCGGGCTCCCGTAGCCCCGAAGACTCCTTATACGACGAACAACGCCGGTGTTCCGGTGGAGAGCGACGAACACTCGCTCACCGTGAGTCCCGACGGCCCGATCCTGCTCCACGATCACTACCTGATCGAGAAGATGGCCCAGTTCAACCGTGAACGGGTCCCCGAACGGGTGGTGCACGCGAAGGGAGCGGGCGCGTACGGCTTCTTCGAAGTCACCCATGACGTCAGCCAGTTCACCAAGGCCGACCTCTTCCAGCCGGGCAGGCGCACCGAGATGCTGGCCCGCTTCTCGACGGTCGCGGGCGAGCAGGGCTCCCCCGACACCTGGCGCGACCCCCGCGGCTTCGCGCTGAAGTTCTACACGGACTACGGCAACTACGACATGGTCGGCAACAACACGCCGATCTTCTTCGTCCGTGACCCCCAGAAGTTCCAGGACTTCATCCGCTCGCAGAAGCGGCACCCGGCGACGGGGCTGCGGAACAACGAGATGCAGTGGGATTTCTGGACCCTCTCCCCCGAGACCGCCCACCAGGTCACCTGGCTGATGGGCGACCGCGGGATCCCGAAGTCGTACCGCTTCATGAACGGCTACAGCTCGCACACCTATATGTGGGTGAACGGCGGCGGTGAGCGGTTCTGGGTGAAGTACCACTTCAAGACGGACCAGGGCGTCGACTTCCTGACCCAGGCGCAGGCCGATGAGCTGGCCGGGACCGACGGTGACCTGCACCGCCGGGATCTGTACGAGTCCATCGAGTCGGGGGACGCGCCGAGCTGGAGCCTCAAGGTCCAGATCATGCCGTTCGAGGACGCGCCGGACTACCGCTTCAACCCGTTCGACCTGACCAAGGTGTGGCCGCACGGCGACTATCCCCTGATCGACGTCGGCCGGATGACGCTGAACAGGAACCCGGACAACTACTTCGTCCACATCGAGCAGGCCGCCTTCGAGCCGTCGAACCTGGTTCCGGGCATCGGCCCCTCTCCGGACAAGATGCTGCTGGGCAGGCTGTTCTCGTACCCGGACACGCACCGCTACCGGATCGGCCCGAACTACGCGCAGCTGCCGCCCAACCGGCCGCACTCGGGTGTGAACTCGTACGCCAAGGACGGCCCGATGCGGTACGAGCCCTCCAATACGGCGATGCCGTACGCGCCGAACTCGTTCGGCGGCCCGGCGGCCGATGTGTCGCGGTTCGGTGAGATCGCGGGCTGGGCGAGCGCGGGCGAGATGGTGCGCGAGGCGTACAAGCTGCACCGCGAGGACGACGACTGGGGTCAGGCGGGCACCCAGGTACGCGAGGTGCTCGACGACGCGGCCCGTGACCGGCTGGTCTCCAATGTCTCCGGGCATCTGAGCCAGGGCGTGTCCCGGCCGATCGTCGACCGGGCGATCCAGTACTGGCGCAACATCGACAAGAAGATCGGCGACCGGATCGCCAACAAGATGAACGGCGCCTGAGCGCGCCCGTTCCGCCGTCGGCCTCCGTTGGCACCTGACCGCTCGCACCTGACCGCTCGCGCCTGACCGCTCGCTCCGGGCCCGCCGCGGCGGTGAGGGTCCGGAGCGAGCGGTCAGGCGGTGCCCGCGGCGCCCTTCGGGGCCGCGGGCGCCGCTGTCAGCGGACCGGCTCTCGCCCGGTCACTGCTGCTCGTTGGGGAGATTCGGCGCGGCCGGATCGGACGATCCGCTGCTGCTCGTCGACTGACTCGGTTCGGAGCTGCTCTGCGACGGAGTCGGCCTGCTCGGCGTCGAGGGCTTGTCGCTCGGCTTCGGGGACGACGGCCGGTCTTCCGGCTCCTTCGACCGGCTCGGGCTCGGCGACGGGCTGGTCGAGGTGGAGGGCGTCGGGTCCGGCTCGTCCCTCGCGGGCTCCTTGACCTCCAGGTCGAAGGTCGCCTCGGCGTCAGCGCCGAGCGCGCCGGAGGTGTACGCCTTCCAGATCCTCGCGGGAACGCCGCCGCCGTTGATACGGCCCGGATTGACGGTGTCGGTGAGGGTGACCTGTCCGGTGCCGTCGGGCTCCTCGCCGAAGAGGGCGACCGCGGTGACGAGCTGGGGCGTGTATCCCACGTACCACGCCGACCGGTTGTTCTCCGAGGTGCCGGTCTTGCCGGCCGCCTGGTAGTCGCCGGCCGCGTTCCGGCCGGAGCCCGCCTGTACGACGCCCTGCAGCGCGGCGGTCACGGTGTCGGCCGTGCCGCGGCTGATCGCCTGACCGCCGATGGGGTCCGCCAGCTCGGCCTTGCGGGACCGGTGCTCCGCGGACTTCACGATGGTCGGGGTGACCTTCTTGCCGTGGTTGTCCAGCGTCGCGTACACCCCGGCCATGTCCCAGGTGGAGGCGCCCATCGTGCCGAGCGACATGGCGGGCCGCTCGGGCCAGCCGTCGCCGTCCTTCATTCCGAGGTCGAGCGCGGTCTTCTTCGTCTCGGAGGAGCCGACGTCCACGATCATCTGAGCGTAGACGGAGTTGACCGAGCTGTTGGTCGCCTTCTGGACGGTGATCGACTTGCCGTAGTCCTGATCGTCCTCGTTCTCGGGCGCGAACGGGGTGTCGCTGCCCTGGACCGGTCGCTTGCTGGTGCCGTCGTAGTCGGTGTTGAGGTTGATCGGCCGGCCGTCCTGCGTCTTGGCCTCGTTCTCCAGCGCGGAGGCGAGCACGATCGGCTTGAAGGTGGAGGCGGGCTGGTAGTCGCGGCGGGTGGCGTTGGACAGCCAGTGCTCGGTGGCGCCGACACCGCCGTAGAGGGCGACGACCTCACCGGTCTCGGGGTCGACGGAGGTGGCACCGGCCTGCACGGTGGCGTCCTGCTTGTCGTCCTTGCGGTCGAGCTTCGCCTCCAGCTGCTGCTCGACGGCCTTCTGAAGAGCCTGCTGGCGCTTGGAGTCGACGGTGAGGGTGATGGTCCAGCCGCCGGCCTTGATGTCCTCCTCGCCGACGCCCTGGCGTGCGAGTTCGGCGTTGGCCGCCTCGACGAGATAGCCGGTCTGGCCCTCCATGCCGGGGGCCGGCTTGGGCGGCTTGGGCTCGGGGAACGTGAGTCCGTCGCGGACGGAGTCCTCCAGCCAGCCCTCCTCGACCATGTTGTTCAGCGTGTAGCCCCAGCGGTCGGTCGCCAGCTTCTTGCCGGTCTCCGTGGCGATCGCCCAGTCGTACTGGTTCGGGGCCTGGAGCAGTGCCGCGAGATACGCGCCCTGGGCGAGGGTGAGCTGGTCCGCGTCCACGCGGTAGTACGCCTGGGCCGCCGCCTGGATGCCGTACGCGCCGCGCCCGTAGTAACTGGTGTTCATGTACCCGGCGAGGATGTCCTGCTTGCTCTTCTTCTGGTCGACCTTGAGGGAGATCACCAGTTCCTTGAGCTTGCGGGTGATCGTCTGGTCCTGGTCCAGGTAGTAGTTCTTGACGTACTGCTGGGTGATGGTCGAGCCGCCCTGCTTGCCCTTGCCGGACACGGTGTTGATCAACCCGCGCGTGGTGCCCTTGAAGTCGATCCCGCCGTCCTTGAAGAAGCTCTTGTTCTCCGCGGCGACGAAGGCGTACTGGACGTCCCGGGGGATCTTCTCCAGTCCGACGATCTCGCGGTTGATCTTGCCGGTGCGCGCCAGGATCTTGCCGTCGCTGTACTTGTAGACGTTGCTCTGCATCTCGGCCTGGGCGTTGGCCGACGGCACGGGCACGATCAGATAGATCACGAAGAACGCGCCCAGGACGAGCAGGCAGAGGCCGAGGAAGGTACCCAGCATCTTCTTCCAGGTGAAGAAGCGCCGTATGCCCGTGGGCTTGGTCTTGTTCGCCCGGCGCGCCCCGCGCTGCCGTGCTCGTCGCTCCTCGGCTCGGCCCATCGCTCGTCCCGCTCCGCTCATCGCTTCTTCAAGGTTCCGTCCGCGGTCGGCTCCGACCGGGGAAGCCGACCACGAGCAGCTCAGAAAACTAACACCACTTGCTGTGACAAAGGTTCACTCATCCGGCCGTTCCGGACGTGACAATCAGCACCCCGCTCCCTGGAACCGACTCACGAGAAGCCCGGAGGGTTGCCATCCGCTGTAATGTGTAATCACATTGCTAGCAGGTCGACGTGGCCCCGACGGGGTGCGCCGACCGGATTTCTCCACGAGGACGGGGGGCGATCGTGCCCGGAACAGACACCACCACAACCCCAGCCACCACGGACGACATACCGGTGATGCCGACGCCTGGCGTACGCGAATTCCCAGCTCACAGCATTGGCGGCGGTCTCGCGCTGCTGCTGGGGCTGCTGGGCTGCGGGGTCGGCACCGTACTGATCGTGGCCGCGACGACAGCGGAGTCGGGCGGCGCGAAAGCGATCTTGATCACAGGCGGCATCCTGCTGGCGGTCTGCGCGTTCTTCGCCATGTGCGGACTGAACATGGTCGCGCCCGGCGAAGCGCGGGTCGTACAGCTCTTCGGCCGCTACCGGGGCACGATCCGCACCGACGGGCTGCGCTGGGTCAACCCGCTCACCTCACGGGAGAAGATCTCGACGCGGGTGCGGAACCACGAGACCGCGGTGCTGAAGGTCAACGACGCCTACGGCAATCCGATCGAGCTGGCGGCGGTCGTCGTCTGGAAGGTCGAGGACACCGCGAGGGCGCTGTTCGAGGTGGACGACTTCCTGGAGTTCGTCTCCACCCAGACCGAGGCGGCCGTACGCCATATCGCGATCGAGTACCCGTACGACGCCCACGACGAGGACGGGCTGTCCCTGCGGGGCGACGCCGAGGAGATCACCGAGAAGCTGGCGATCGAGCTGCGGGCCCGTGTCGACGCGGCCGGCGTCCATATCGTCGAATCCCGCTTCACCCATCTCGCGTACGCCCCCGAGATCGCCTCGGCGATGCTCCAGCGCCAGCAGGCCGGCGCGGTCGTGGCGGCCCGCAAGCTGATCGTGGAGGGCGCGGTCGGCATGGTCGAGGCCGCGATCTCCCGTATCACCGAGGAGGGCATCGTGGAACTGGACTCCGAGCGCAAGGCCGCGATGGTCTCCAATCTGATGGTGGTGCTCTGCGGGGACCGCGCCGCGCAGCCGGTTCTCAACACGGGCACGCTCTACCAGTGACGCCCCAGCCCGAGCGCAAACAGGTGCTGCTGAGGCTGGACCCGGCGGTGTACGAGGCGCTGGCCCGGTGGGCGTCGGACGAGCTGCGCAGCGCGAACGCGCAGATCGAGTTCCTGCTCCGGCGCGCTCTGGCGGAGTCGGGGCGGCTGCCGGGAGGCGTGCGGCCGATCGCCAAGCGGGGTCGGCCGCCGCGGCCGAAACCGCCCTCCGACGAGCCGCCTCCGGGCAGCGGGTCGGCGCGGTAGGCGGCGGGTCGGCGCGATAGGCGGCCGCGCAGGGCCCTGGGGTCCGCGGTCCTTTCGGGGCGCGGACCCCGCGGCGCTCCACGGCTCCCCGCCGCGGGGACTTCGGGCGCCTGGGCGGCTCTGCCCGGTACACCACCCTTCCGGCTCTTCTGACCAGCGCGTTCTCCCTTGTCAGGACCTTCAGCGGGTTCCGCCGTCGAGCTATACACACGATGTATACGCACTATGTATAGTGGGCTCATGTCCATCGGTCACACACTCCTGGGGCTCCTCGAATCCGGCCCCCGTCATGGCTACGACCTCAAGCGGGCCTTCGACGAGAAATTCGGTCATGACCGGCCCCTGCACTACGGCCAGGTCTACTCGACGATGTCCCGGCTCCTGAAGAACGGTCTCGTCGCGGTCGACGGCATCGAGGCCGGCGGCGGTCCCGAGCGCAAGCGGTACGCCATCACCGACGCCGGGATCACCGATGTCGCACGGTGGCTCGCACAGCCGGAGAAGCCGGAGCCGTACCTCCAGTCGGTCCTCTACACCAAGGTCGTCCTCGCCCTGCTGACCGGCCGCAGCGCCGAGGAGCTGCTGGACGCCCAGCGGGCGGAGCATCTGCGGCTGATGCGGACGCTCACCGAGCGCAAACGGCAGGGCGACCTCGCCGACCACCTCATCTGCGACCACGCGCTGTTCCATCTCGAAGCCGACCTCCGATGGCTGGAACTGACGGCGGCACGCCTCGACAAGCTCGCCCAGGAGGTGCGCCCATGACCCCCGCCGGTTCTCTGCTGGTCGCCACGGAGCTGCGCAAGTCGTACGGTCCCACCGCCGCGCTCGACGGCGCGGAGTTCTCGATCCACCCCGGCGAGGTCGTCGCCGTGATGGGTCCCTCGGGCTCCGGCAAGTCCACGCTGCTGCACTGCCTCGCCGGGATCGTGACGCCCGACTCGGGCTCGATCACCTACCAGGGCCGCGAGATGAGCGGGATGAACGACTCCGAGCGCAGCGCGCTGCGCCGCGGCGAGTTCGGCTTCGTCTTCCAGTTCGGCCAACTGGTGCCCGAACTGAGCTGCGTCGAGAACGTGGCACTGCCGCTGCGGCTCAGCGGCACGCGCCGCAAGGACGCCGAGCGGGCCGCGCTGAGCTGGATGGAACGCCTCGAGGTCGACGATGTGTGGGCCAAGCGCCCCGGCGAGGTCTCCGGCGGCCAGGGCCAGCGGGTCGCGGTAGCCCGTTCCCTGGTCACGAGCCCGCGCGTGCTGTTCGCGGACGAGCCGACCGGAGCGCTGGACTCCCTCAACGGCGAGCGCGTGATGGAACTGCTGACGGAGGCGGCCCGCTCCACGAACGCGGCCGTCGTCCTGGTCACGCACGAGCCCCGGGTCGCCGCCTACTCCGACCGCGAGATCGTCGTACGCGACGGCAGGTCACGGGATACGGAGCGGGCCGTATGAACACCGGCACCCGAGTTCCGCCGACGGACCCGGTGAACTCCCCCGTGCGGACACCTCCGCCCAGGGGCGGGGGACGCCTGGTCAAAGATCTGGCCATGGGGTTCCGGTTCGCCGTCATGGGCGGCCGGGAGAACTGGATCCGCACGCTGCTCACCGCCGTCGGCGTCGGGCTCGGCGTGTCGCTGCTGCTGCTGACGACGGCGCTGCCGAGCGCCCTCGCGGCGCGCGATGACCGTGAGAACGACCGCAAGGACCTCACGTTCACGTCCATCGTCACCCCCAAAGCGGACGACACCGTCATCGTCGCCAAGGCGGACACCTCCTTCCATGACCACGACATACGCGGGCGCCTGCTCAAGCCGGACGGGCCGCGCGCGGAGGTTCCGCCGGGTCTGAAGGCGTACCCCGGTGACGGCGAGATGGTCGTCTCGCCCGCCCTGAAGAAGCTGCTCGCTTCCGGTGAGGGGGCGCTGCTCCGTGAGCGGCTGCCCTTCAGGATCACCGGCGTCATCGCCGACGAGGGGTTGCTGGGTCCGGGCGAACTGGCCTACTACGCGGGGCACGCCGCCCTGAGCGAGGCGAACCTCTCGTCCGGCGAGGTCGAGCGGATCGCCTCCTTCGGCACGACCGTCGAGCGGGAACCGCTGGACCCCGTGCTGACGCTGCTCGTCCTGACGACCTTCGTCGTGCTGTTGACGCCGGTGGCGGTGTTCATCGGCACGGCGGTGCGGTTCGGAGGCGAACGGCGGGACCGCAGGCTGGCCGCCCTGCGGCTGGTCGGCGCGGACAGCCGGATGACCCGCCGGATCGCGGCGGGCGAGTCACTGGCCGGAGCGCTGCTCGGTCTGCTCGTCGGAGCCGGGATCTTCGTCCCGGCGCGCGCTCTCTCGGCACGCCTGGAGTTCTTCGACATCAGCGTCTTCCCCGGCGACCTGAACCCGGCCCCCCTGCTGGTCCTCCTGGTGGCCGTCCTGGTCCCGGCCGCCGCCGTCGGGGTGACGCTTTTCGCCCTGCGCGGGGTCGTCATCGAGCCGCTCGGCGTGGTCCGTACGGCGAAGCCCCGGCGCCGCAGGCTGTGGTGGCGGCTGCTGGTGCCGCTGCTCGGTCTCGGGCTGCTCACTCCGATGATCGGTCAGGGCCGGGACGACGGGTACTTCAGCGTCTGGATGGTCGTCGGCGGCACGGTCATGCTGCTCGTGGGGGTCACGGCGCTGCTGCCCTGGGTGGTGGAAGCCGTGGTGATGCGGCTCAGCGGGGGCCCGGTGTCCTGGCAGCTCGCCGTGCGAAGGCTCCAGATGAGCAGCGGTACGGCGGCCCGGACGGTCAACGGCATCGCGGTCGCGGTCGCCGGGGCCATCGCCATCCAGATGCTCTTCGCGGGGGTCGAGAACGACTACACCAAGTTCACGGGCCAGGACCCGTCGCGGGCGCAGTTCGCGGTGCGGACCGACCGGACCGTGTCGCTCCAGGACCTGGACCGCGATCTGGCCGCCGTCAAGGGGGTGACCGGGACCACCGCGCTCTCCCTGGGCAACGTGGGTCCGGGGAAGTCGGAGCCCGAGGACTCGGGCCCGCTGGAACTCGCCGTCGGCACCTGCGCGGCCCTGCGGGAGGTGGCGAAGCTGCCCTCCTGCCGGGACGGAGACGTCTTCTTCATCGGCGACGGCCAGATGGGGACGTACAGCCGCGACCAGGCGAAACCCGGGCGGACGCTGTACATCGAACCGGACTCGGCCGGGGCCGGGGGCTCGGATCTCGCCTGGCGGCTGCCGCGGGGCCTCAAGGAGGCCAAGGGGGCCAGGGACCCGTCCGGAAATGAGCGCGGCGGCCTGCTCGCCACGCCGGGCGCCCTGCCGGAGGGAGCGAGGTCCGCACTCATGGGCAGGGTGTACGTGAAGGTCGACTCGTCGGTACCGGAGGTGCACGAGCTGGTGCGGAACGCCGCGGCGCGGTCCGATGTGCTCGCCGACCCCCAGGTCCTGGTGAGGACGGAGGTCGCCACGCGCTTCGACGCCGTTCGTACGGCGCTGTTCGTCGGCGCGACCTGTGTGCTGCTGCTGATCGGGGCGAGTCTGCTGGTCTCCCAGCTGGAGCAGTTGCGTGAGCGGAGGAAACTGCTGTCGGCCCTGATCGCCTTCGGTACCCGCCGCCGCACCCTGTGCCTGTCCGTGCTGTGGCAGGCGGTCCTCCCGATCGGTCTGGGCCTGGCACTCTCCGTGCTCGTGGGCCTGGGCATGGGAGCGGTGCTGCTGACCATGGTGCAGACGGGTGTGCGGGTGGACTGGATGGGCGTGCTGACGATGACGGGTATCGGCACGGGGGTCGTGCTCCTGGTGACGGCGATCGCCCTGCCGGCGCTGCTGAGACTGATGCGGCCGGACGGTCTGCGTACGGAGTAGCCGCCGGGCGAGGTACGCGTCGGGCCCGCGGGGCCGGCCGGTTTCGGCGGGGACGGGCGGGCGGCCCCGCTCGGGAGGTCGGGCCGGCCGGGCCGGGCCGCTCGGCGGATTGCGGCGGCCCGTCGGCAGGGACAGATCGGTCCGTCGGCGGACTACCGCGGTCCGCCGGCGGGTCAGGCCGGTGACCGGTCGCTCCCCGGTACCCGAGGCGGGCCCTCCCCCAGGCCGCCCCGGTGCCGGGGCGTCACACGCACCGGGAGCGCGGCCAGTTCGCCGCGCAGGGCGTCGGCCAGCTCCTCGTACTCCGGACCGCGCGCCGCACCGGTCCGCATGGCCAGGGCGACCCGCCGGGTGGGCGCGGGCTCCGCGAAGTACCCGGTCAGCAGTCCGCCACCGCGCGGGGTCTCCACCGCCATGGCGGTCCGGGGCAGCAGGGTCACTCCGAGCCCGCCGGCGACGAGCTGGATCAGCGTGGAGAGCCCGGCGGCGGTCGTGGTCACGGGCGCGTCCCGTCGCCCGGCCTCCCGGCAGACGTCGAGCGCCTGGTCACGCAGGCAGTGCCCCTCGTTCAGCAGGAGCAGCGGCAGCTCCCGCAGCGCCTCGCGGGGAATCCCCTCGCACCCGCCGAGCCGGTGGTCCTCCGGGGTGACCAGAACGAAGTCCTCTTCGAACAGCGGAAGTTCGGTGACGCCGTGCACACCGAGCGGCACGGCCAGCAGCAGCAGATCCAGCCGCCCGGCCGCAAGGCCGTCCAGCAGGGACGCCGTCTGCTCCTCGTACACCTGAAGGTTCAGCTCCGGATAGGCGCGGTGCACCAGCCGCAACACGGTCGGCAGCAGATAGGGCGCGACGGTGGGGATCACCCCGAGCCTGAGCACCCCGGTGAAGGGCGCGCGCACCGTCTCGGCCTCCTCCATCAGTTCCCCCACGGCCTCCAGCACGGTCCGGGCGCGCTGCGCGAGCCGCTCACCGGCCGGGGAGAGCAGCACCTTGCGGGTCGTACGCTCCAGCAGCTGTACGCCGAGCACGTCCTCCAGCGCGGAGACGGCCCCGGAGAGCGCGGGCTGACTCATCCCGATCGCGGCGGCGGCATCCCGGAAGTGCAGATGCTCGGCCACGGCGGCGAAGGCGCGCAGCTGGGTGAGGCTGGGCTGTTTGGCCCTGTTCATCGCGGCCATTGATGCCTTCCTCCGATCAATACGGCCGACTTTAATCGACGGCCTCGGTCGCTTCGGACCGGGGGGAGGACAGGAGGGCACATGGGACGCTCGGGCCGGACTCCGCACAGCGGACGACCCCGACTCCGGGACACCGGGACACCGGGACACCGGGACACCGGGACACCGGGACACCGGGACACCGGGACACCGGGACACCGGGACACCGGGACACCGCCCCATCGCGCCGTGCGGGCACGGCCCGCACCCAAGGCCACGGCGGGCGGGGCGCGTTCCGGCCTTCCCCGCGGCCGGGATCATCGGCGATGATCGGCACGGGTCCGGGCCGCCGCTCCGGTGCGGCCGACCACCGCACACGGCCGCGGCCACCGCGACCCGGCGATTGATCGATTCACCGGATCACATTGACCACATTGATCAATTTCACCCGCGATCAACGACATGACATGGTGCATTTGTCCAATCCCTCATTGCACCTTGGAGTAACACCGTGCTCACTGTCGGCGACCAGTTCCCCACCTACGAGCTGACTGCCTGCGTCTCCCTGGAGAGCGGCAAGGAGTTCGAGGTCATCGACCACAAGTCCTACGAGGGCAAGTGGAGGGTCGTCTTCGCGTGGCCGAAGGACTTCACCTTCGTCTGCCCCACCGAGATCGCCGCCTTCGGCAAGCTGAACGACGAGTTCGCCGACCGTGACGCGCAGATCCTCGGCTTCTCCGGTGACTCGGAGTTCGTGCACCACGCCTGGCGCAAGGACCACGACGACCTGCGTGACCTGCCCTTCCCGATGATGGCCGACTCGAAGCACGAGCTGATGCGCGACCTCGGCATCGAGGGCGAGGACGGCTTCGCGCAGCGCGCCGTCTTCATCGTGGACCCGAACAACGAGATCCAGTTCACCATGGTGACCGCCGGCTCCGTGGGCCGTAACCCCAAGGAGGTCCTGCGGGTTCTGGACGCCCTGCAGACCGACGAGCTGTGCCCTTGCAACTGGAACAAGGGCGAGAACACCCTGGACCCGGTCGCGCTGCTGGCCGGTGAGTGACCTGTGTCGCTCGACTCGCTGAAGTCCGCCGTACCGGACTACGCCAAGGACCTGAAGCTCAACCTCGGCTCCGTCATCGGCAACAACGACAAGCTCACGCAGCAGCAGCTGTGGGGCACGGTCCTCGCCACCGCGATCGCCTCGCGGAGCGCCATCGTGCTCCGTGAGCTGGAGCCCGAGGCGAAGGCGAACCTCTCCCCGGAGGCGTACAACGCCGCCAAGTCGGCCGCGGCCGTCATGGCGATGAACAACGTCTTCTACCGGACCCGGCATCTGCTCTCCGACCCGGAGTACGGGACGATCCGCGCCGGTCTGCGGATGAACGTCATCGGCAATCCGGGTGTGGAGAAGGTCGACTTCGAGCTCTGGTCGCTCGCGGTCTCCGCGGTCAACGGCTGCGGGCAGTGCCTCGACTCTCACGAGCAGGTGCTCCGCAAGGCCGGGGTGGACCGTGAGACGGTCCAGGAGGCGTTCAAGGTCGCCTCCGTCGTCCAGGCGGTCGGCACCACGCTCGACGCCGAGGCCGTGCTGAACGGCTGAGCCGGTCACCACGCGTACCCGCCAGAACGCGTACCAGCCCGAGGGCCCCGTACGGCATGTGCTCGCCGTACGGGGCCCTCGGCCGTGTGTCCGCCGGTACGGCGGGTCTTCGGGTCCGGTCTCGGGTCCGGCCTCGGGTCCGGCCTCGGGTCCGGCCTCGGGTCCGGTCTCAGGACGCCAGCAGCCTGCCCGCCGCGAGCAGCGACGCCACCGTCCCGCCCACCACGACGCCCGTGGCCGCGATCAGCGGCACCCGGAGCGCCCAGGTGCGCAGCGCGGTCGAGCGGGAGAAGCGGTCGAGCAGGGCGTCCCGGCCGCGCAGGACGACCAGACCGACTCCCGTCAGCGTCAGCGCCATCCCGGCGCCGAAGGCCGCCACCATGGCGAGCGCGATCGCGACCTTGCCGGTCAGCAGACCCGTCAGCAGGACGAGGAAGGCCGAAGGCGAGGGCAGCAGACCGCCCGACATGCCGAGTACCAGCAGCCCGCGCCAGGTCAGCAGCGACTGGGCGTCGGGAATGTGGTGGCTGTGACCGTGGTGGCCGTGGCCGTGGTCATGCGTATGAGTGTGGGCATGGGTATGGGCATGGCCCTGACCGTGCGCGTGGCCCTGACCGTGCGCGTGGCCCTGACCGTGCGCGTGGCCCTGACCGTGCGCGTGGCCCTGACCGTGCGCTGGGTCGGGCGCGTGGCCGTGGCCCCCTGCGTGGGCATGGGCCTCGACCGGAGCGGGAGCCTGGGCGGGAGCATGCCCGTGAGGGTGGTTCCGCTGCCTCAGATGCCTCCGCAGCAGGCTCACCCCCACCCCCGCCACCACCAGCGCCGCCAGCAGTTGCAGCCAGCCGGTCAGCTCCTCGATGTCCGGCGCGCTGCTCGCCGCCAGCCACCAGCCCACCGCCAGGACGGCCACGGAGAGCGTGTGCATGACCGCCACGATCCCGCCGAGCCAGACCGCGTCACGCGGACGCCCCCGGCCTCCCACCAGATAGCCCGCCGCCAGGGACTTGCCGTGCCCCGGTGCGCACGCGTGCAGCGCCCCGA
Organism: Streptomyces sp. NPDC004838; assembly: GCF_053600955.1. Lineage (NCBI taxonomy): Bacteria > Bacillati > Actinomycetota > Actinomycetes > Kitasatosporales > Streptomycetaceae > Streptomyces > Streptomyces sp. NPDC004838. Next base: position 21,286 of record NZ_JBSGAW010000008.1, read on the forward strand.
CGGCCGCCGAGATCAGCAGCGCCACGGGAAGGGCCGCCCCATGGTCGAGCAGCGAGGTCAGATCCGTGGTCCAGGCCCAGCCCGAACCGCCCGCCCCGGAAGCGGAGTCCGCCGCGGTCGCGTCGAGTGCCAGGGTGCGCGTGGGCTCCTGGGCCGTGTGCAGGCCGCCGCCTCCGTCGTCGGTCACCGACAGCGTCCGGTAGGCGGGGTTGACGTCCGTGAGCGCGGTGACCGTCAGTTCGATCTCTTCGACCGGCCGGGGGCAGACGAAGCGAAGCTCCAGGCCGTCCGCCCGCTCCACCCGGCAGGTCTGCCCGTCCTGGCGTACGACGAGATGGGAGCGGAGATAGCCGTCCGGCTGCCGCTTCAGTACGGCGACGTCGTCCGCCTGCGCGGACCAGGCCGCGTCGACGGTGGTGCCGTGCGCCTCGATCCGTACCACGGGCGGGGTGCCGAAGGGGTGTGAGGGCTGCTGCGCCTGCGCCGTCTCCGCGCTGCCGAACAGCAGCGCGGAGACGGCGGTCAGCAGGAGCAGCACCCCGGTGCGCAGTGATCGCACGGTGGTGCCGCCCCTTCTCAGTACCGGCGGGCGGCCAGCGAGTGGACCGTGCCGTCGTCCGTGAGGGCGAAGACACGGTCGCCGCTGAGGGAGAGCGCCGAGGCGACGCCCGCGCCGAGGTCGTACGAGGCGACCTGCGTGCCGGTGGCGCGGTTCAGGACGAGGAGCCGTCCGTCCCAGGTGCCCACATAGACATGGGTCTTGGTGACCAGCGGATGCATGGTGGGCGAGCCGTCGCCGACCGTGCAGCCCATGGCCTTGCGCCACTTGTCGTCCAGCGGGCTCTCACCGGGCAGATAGCCCGCCTTGGTCTGCCACACCGGCTTCGACGGGTCGGACGCGGCGGTGTCGTACGCGCGCACGACGCCGTCACGGCCGGCGACATAGGCGACCGAGCCCCAGACGGCCGGGCTGGTGAGCGGGGCGCGCCCCGGCTCGCAGACGCTGCCGCCGCCGACCTTGGACTCCCAGGTGACCGCGCCGGTCTTGGGGTCGTGGCCGCGCGTGCCCCACGTGGTGTGGGTGACGAGCTGCGCCGGGCCCGAGGCCGGGTCGGTGAGCACGGGCGAGGAGTGGCTGTCGATGTCGCCGGCCGTGTCCTTCACCCAGAGCTGCTTGCAGGTGGCGAGGTCCATGGCGAGGACGGTGTTGCTCGACGAGGAGTGCAGATAGGCGGTGTTGGAGCCGGGCTCGCGGATGGCCGTGCTGTGGGTCTGGCCCCAGGAGGCCGCCGCGCCGAAGCCGCCGGGCAGGAGTGCTCCCGTACGGGCGTCACGGCAGCGGATCGTGTTCCAGTCCTGGTAGACGGCGACCGGGCGCTTCTCGGAGCCGGCCAGGTCGAAGACGCTGACCGGTCCGCCCGCGCGGCCGTAGCGGCGTACGGTGTCGCCGGCCTTCGTCTCCCGGTCGATGGACTCCCAGGCGACCGCGCCGGTCTTGACGTCGAGCGCGTACACCCGGCCGACGCCGGTCGTCAGATAGACCTTGCCGGCGTTCACGGTGGGCACGGATTCGGCGTCGCCGTCGAGGTAGGTGCGCCACAGCTCGCGGCCGCTCTTGATGTCGTAGGCGAGCATCATGCTGTACGGGGAGTCGAAGGCGCGGGAGGCGACGATGAGCCTGCCGTCGTCGACGACGGAGCCGTTCAGGTTGAACTGCTCACCGGTGTGCCGGGTCCACTCCAGGTCCAGCTCGGCCCCCGGATCGTCGGCGGACGCGGAGCGGCCGGCCTCGTCGCCGCCCTGGCGCAGCCAGTCCTGCCCGGTGCGCACCTTGCCGAGGTCCTTGTCGGGGACGACCCTGAAGTCGCTCTCGCGGCGCGGGAACTCCTTGCCGCGGGTGTCGAAGACGCGCACCTCGGCGGTGTACGTGCCGGGGCGCAGGCCCTTCAGTTCGCCGCCGGCGCGGGTCCACGCGCCGCGCACCTCGGGGCAGGGCTCGGCCTGGCCGCCGGGTGCGGTGTAGCAGTTCTCGCGGCCGGTGTCGGCGGCGTTCCTGCCGAAGCGGAGCTTCTGGGTCTTGACGACCTTGTCGCGCCAGTCCCTGACGGTGACGGTCGCCTTCTCGGGCGTACGGCCGTCGTCCTCGGCGTAGATCTCCACGGGGATCCTCGCCTTGGTGCCGTGGACGCTGCCCGTGGAGGGGCTGACGAGCGCGGAGTCGTCGTCGATCTCGAACTGCCGGTGGATGCCGGTCACATGACCGGTGTCCTCGTTCTTACGGGTCTTGGGGTCGTCGGTGATGCCGGTGAAGTCGAGGACCTTGTAGTCGGGGCGGGCTCCGTCGATGCCGTAGGTGCCCTGGTTGTTGATCTCGACGGAGCGCTTGAACGCGCCCCGACGGAACTCGGCCTGCTGGTTGTGGCCGGCGGCCACCATCCGGACGTCGTACTTGGCGAGTTCGTCGACCGTGGGCTGCATGCCCGCGCCGGGGCCCCACTGGGTGAACAGGGAGCGGTGGGCGAAGACGAAGACCTGTTTGCCGACGGCGTTGCGGGCCAGGTCGCGCTTGAGCCACTCCAGCTGCGGCTTGAGGCCGCTGGAGTCGTAGTTGTCCTCCAGGACGACGATGTGACGACCGTTGCGGTCGAAGCTGTACCACTCGGGGCCGAGGTTGCGCCGGTAGTACTCCATGCTTCCGGCGTAGCCCTTGGAGACGGCGGTGCCGCCGAAGTCGTGGTTGCCGATGACGGGGTAGAAGGGGTGGCCGAGCTTCCCGTCCTCCAGGCCCTTGCTGAAGAGGTCGTACCCGGCCTGGCGGCGCGGTTCCTCCGCGTAGTCGGTGACGGTGAGGTCGCCGGTCGCGATCTGCATGGTCGCGCCGTCGACCTCGGACATGGCCTGGACCTGTCCGGTCCACTGCGGGAGGACCCGGCGGGCCTCGTCGTCGTTGCGGTTTCCGACCTCGGGGTCGGAGTTCATGACCCACTTCTCGGTGGGGTTCTTGGCGTTGCGGTCGGGGACGAGGGCGAAGTCGACGCCCGTCGCGCCGTTCTCGGGGACCTTCTGGAAGAAGGTGGGGATGTAGTCCTTGCGCAGGGCGGGGGTGTACCCGTCCGGGGAGACGATGTGGACGAGGTCGGTCTCACGCCGCTTGGGGTCGATGTCCAGGGAGTACGAGCCGTCGGAGCGGCTGGTGGCCCAGACGGCTCCGTCGGTCACGTCGACGCCGGGCAGGGGGCGTTCGCCCTTGTCGCGCTTGCCGTTGCCGTTGGAGTCCTTGAAGACGGTGCCCGTGACCTTGACGGTGGCGGGCTCCGCGGCGGTCTCGGCGGCGAAGGCCGCCTGGGGCGCGAGGGAGGCGACGGCGACGGCGCCGGCGGTCGCGAGCTTGAAGCGGCGCGCGGAGGGGCTGCCGGTGCGCATGCCCCGGACGAGGGCGGGCAGCCGCCAGGCGGCGAGCATCAGGACGACGCCGCCCACGGCGACGAGGACGACCGTCAGCCAGGGGAAGGTGGGCAGGGCGTGCACACCGCGGACGTCGACGACCGGGGTGGCGGCCGTGGCGTCGACGGTGGTGCCGTCGAACTCGGTGACGACCTGCGTCAGTTCGCCCTCGGCGAGGAGGGCGGACAGGTCGAGGGAGTCGATCGCGCAGCTCCAGGCCAGCTCGACGACGACACCGCCGGGTATGCCGCCGTTGTCGCCGGGGACGCCCGAGCCGGTGGCGGGGCAGCTCGCGGAGAGCAGTCCGGCGGCCCAGGCTCCGGCCTGGGCCGGGGACACGACGTCCTGGTGGACGACGAGGCGGCCACTGGTGACCTGGTCGCCGGTGGCGACGATCAGTTCGGCGTGTTCGCGCGTGACATGCGCCGCCGCAGGCTGGGCGCCGATGCCCAGCATGAGGAGCAGCAGGCCGAGACAGAGTCCGGCCGCCGTACTTATCCGTTTCATACGACCGGACGCTAGCCACGCGTCACAGGATTCCGGCCAAGATCGAATCGAACTTCACCGGCTGGACCGGAAGTATTCAATCCGGACGCTTGGATGTCACTCGGGGACCGTTCGCGCCGTTCTCCCCCGCGTCACCGCGTACGTATGTCTCCGTACCGGTCCCGGCGGCCGCGTCCTTCAACCAAGCGGCCCCGCCCGAGTGTTCCGCACGGCTCCCGGCGGCCTCGCGGCCGTGCGCCTACTCAGCTCTGGAGCTCCTTCATCAGCGCCCTCATGTCCTCGATGAGCAGGGGTCTGCTGGTGCTCAGATCGGGGGCCATGGTCTCACGGCCGCCCTCGCCCACCAGGTACGCGTTGACGGAGAGGCTCAGCACGGCCTGCCCGTCCAGCACATGGAGGACCGGGTAGCCCCCGTGCACGGCCACATACGCCCGCTCGCCGAGACCTTCGATCCGCGTCAGCGAGGACGTCTCGTCCGTGTCCGCGCCCATGGCCGCGTGCTGTGCGGCGACCGAGGCGTCGAACTGCGGGCCGGGGTCCGTCTTCCGGTGCAGTTCGTAGTCGATCTCGGCGCCGACGCCCATGTTCCTCGGCGTGTCCGGGGTCCCCGCGAAGCTGAGTCGGCAGTTCGCCTTGTCGAGGGCCTCGTCCGCGCGTCCGGTCGGCGACCGCGACTCCGGCATGCCGTGGACGGCGCTCAGGGCCTTCAAGTCCGCGTCCACACAGAGGCTGCGGCTCGTCCGGTACTTCCCGACGTCGGGGTCGTGGTCGCCGTAGACGTCGTACGCGTACAGTCCTCCCGCCCAGAGCGCCGAAGCGGCCACCGCTCCGCTCAGGCCCCACAGCCATGCCCTGAGCGGCGGGCGTTCACGCGGCGGCGGCTCGTCGTGGTCGGGAAAGAGAGGCTCGGGCTCCGAGGAGCCGGGCTCCTCGGACGCGCGCCGTCCGGGGTCCTTCGGCCGGAACACCCCGTGCGTCCGGGGCGCTCCGCCCACGGCGGACGTACCTGCTCCGCCGGACGCCCGGAACGGCTCGAACCCGCCCCGGCTCGACCGGTCGTCGCCGTCGTCGATCAGTTCGGGTTCGGATATCACTACCCCTCCTCCATGGCCGGGTCGGGTGTGCCGACGGGAACCGGCGACACCGCCGGGGACGACCCGATCGCCGTCGCGCCGTGCGGCGCGGGCGTGTCGCGCAGGGCGCGCTCCTTACCGTACGCCCGCAGATAGCCGACCACCGTATTGGTCACCGCCACCAGCGGAACCGCCACCACCGCCCCGCCGATGCCCGCGGTCAGACCGCCCACCGCGACCGCGAGGACGACGGCGAGCGGGTGGACGCGGACCGCGCGCCCGAGGATGAAGGGCTGGAGGACATGGCCTTCGATCTGCTGCACCGCGAGCACCACGACCAGCACCATCAGCGCGGTGAACACGCCGTGGGTGACCAGGGCGACGACGACCGCCAGCGCGCCCGAGATGACCGCGCCGACCAGCGGGATGAAGGCGAACAGGAAGATGAAGACGGCGAGCGGCACGGCCATCGGGACATCGAGGAAGTAGATGCCGAGGCCGATGAAGATCGCGTCGATCAGGGCCACTATCACCGTGCCGCGCACATAGGCGGTCAGGGTGCGCCAGGCTCGCGGACCCGCGCCGGCGACCTGGTCCCGCGCCTGCGCGGGGACGAGTTTGAGGAGCCAGTGCCAGATGCGCTTCCCGTCGTACAGCAGGAAGAGCGTGGAGAACATGGCGAGCAGTATTCCGGTGAGGATCTCCACCATCACGGTCACGCCCTGGAGGCCGGCGGAGGTGATCTCCTCGGTGTTCGTGCCGATGGTCCGGCTGAGGTTCTCGGCGATGTCGTTGATCTGGCTCTCGGTGACGTGGAACGGGCTGTCCAGCAGCCAGATCTTCAGCTCGTCGATGCCGTCCGTGACCCGGGCGGAGAGATTGTCGAGGTTCTCCATGACCTGCCAGACGACGAACCAGCCGACGAGGCCCATCAGGGCGAATCCCGCGAACGCCGTGACCGCGGTGGCGAGGCCGCGCGGCATGCCGAGACGCCGGAGGCGGGCCACGGTGGGCTGGAGCAGCGCGGTGATCAGCAGTGCGGCGGTGAAGGCGAGGGCCACCAGTCGCACTTCGCTGATGACCCGCATCAAGACCCAGAGCGTGCCCGCCAGTACGAGCAGCCGCCACCCTGCTTCGGCGGCGACCCGCATGCCCCAGGGGATCGCGGAGACGGGCTCCGGCGCGGGCCGGGCGGCCGGGGCGTACGAGGGAGGCGGCGGGACCTTCGCCGTGGCAGCCGGGGCCGAGGTTGAGGCTGGTGTTGAGGCCGGGGCAGGGGTTGAGGCCGACTCCGGGGCTGAAGTTGCAGCTGGGACAGGGGTTGAGGCCGGTGCCGGTGCTGAGGCAGGGGTCGAGGCCGCGTCGGGGGCGGCCTCGACGGAGTCCCGGCCACCGGGCCCGCCTTTCGTGCCGTCGGTGCCGCCGCTCGTGTCGCCGTTCGTGTCACCGCTCGTGTCGCCGCTCGTGTCGCCGGTGCTCGTGGGGGTGCCGTCGGCGCCTCCGTCCCCCTTGCCGCCCCCGGTGCCCATGTCATCGTCTGCGGCTTCCGCGCGACGCTCGTCGAGCCGCTCGGCTATCCGGGTGAGTCCCGCGCCCAGCCCGGCGAGCCACTGCGGCAGTCTTGACATGACACTTCCTCTTTCGCCCGTGAATCACCGGCCCCCAAGTCTCCGGGACTCCCGAACCGATGACGGTACAACAACATGACGGAGCCCCTCACCGTATGGACGGTGAGGGGCTCCATGAAGTTGAGCGGCGCGGAGCGCAACCGGTCACGGCATCAGTACCAGCGGTTGGCCTGCCAGAACGACCACGCGCCACAGGGGCTCTCGTAGCGGTTGTTCATGTAGTTCAGGCCCCACTTGATCTGCGTCGCCGGATTGGTCCGCCAGTCGGCACCCGCCGACGCCAGCTTCGAGGCCGGCAGCGCCTGGACCAGACCGTAGGCACCGGAGGAGGGGTTCTGCGCGGTGTAACGCCAGCCGGACTCCCGCTCCACGATGTTGCTGAAGCACTGGAACTGACCCGCGTCCGGGATCATCTGCCTGGCCATGGCCTTGACCTCGGCGATGCTGTACGACGCCTTGGCCGGGAAGCTGGAGGCGTCGCGTCCGGAGGCGGAGGCGGCGCGGCTGGCGCGCTCCTTCGCCTCGCGCTCCTTCTCCGCCTTCACCTTCGCCTCGGCGGCCGCCTTCTTCTGCTGGGCGGACTTCGCGGCCTGGATGCGGGCCGATTCCTCGACCGACTTCTTGGCCGTCGCCTCGGCCGCCGCGGCCTGTGCGTCGGCCTGCTGAGCCACGGACAGGGCCTGGACCTGCGCCTGCTGGCCCACGGGTATGTCCGCGAGGAGGGTCGCGTCGGAGGCGGCCGACTCGAGATTGTCGCCCGAGGGCTGGGCGTTGCCCGAGGCGACGCCCACGACTGCTCCGACGGTGGTGACCGCGGTGGCAGACGCCACGGCGAATCCCCGGACCGAGATCCGGCTCACACGGTTTCCTTCCAGCATCACCCGCACAGGTGACCCCGCGGGCGAATCGTGCCCCTGGCGCTGGCCTCCCACTGCTTGGGTCACAGGAGGCACGGGCCCGTGGCCGACTCCCTCGCGGAAGCGGCCGTACAACTCGCGGGCGGCAACACGACGGCAGGTTTGGAATTATGTGGTGCGTTGCACCCTTGGTGGTGCGTGTGTGTCGTGTGCGGGGCCTGACGGAACCAAGACTCTGCCGGAGCGGCCCACCGCAAGGCAATTAATCACTGGGTGTGAAAGCTCACACGTTTTTCACTCCGAGTGTTTGCCGGAATCAGGGGCGCAGCAGGACGCCGCCCCGCTATGCTCATCCGCTTCGCCGGGGCGGCGCCAAGAAATTCCGGCACAAAGGGCCGTGATCGGTTCAGGTCGTACCGATCGGTTCAGGCCGTGTCAGTTCTGGCCGTCCTCCAGCATTTCGGTCACGAGCGCGGCGATCTGCGAACGCTCGGAGCGGGTGAGCGTGACATGGGCGAAGAGCGGATGCCCCTTCAGTTTCTCGACGACGGCGACGACTCCGTCGTACCGGCCGACGCGGAGGTTGTCCCGCTGCGCCACATCGTGGGTCAGGACGACGCGTGAGTTGGCCCCGATCCGGGACAGCACCGTCAGCAGGACATTGCGCTCCAGGGACTGGGCCTCGTCGACGATGACGAACGCGTCGTGGAGCGAGCGGCCCCGGATATGGGTGAGCGGCAGGACTTCGAGCATGCCGCGCCCGAGAACCTCCTCGATGACCTCACGGCCCGCGACCGCCGAGAGCGTGTCGAAGACCGCCTGGGCCCAGGGGCTCATCTTCTCGGCCTCGGTGCCGGGCAGATAGCCCAGTTCCTGGCCGCCGACCGCGTACAGCGGGCGGAAGACCATCACCTTCTGGTGCTGCCGGCGCTCCAGCACGGCTTCCAGTCCGGCGCAGAGCGCGAGCGCCGACTTCCCGGTGCCGGCCCGGCCGCCGAGGGAGAGGATCCCGATCTCCTGGTCCAGCAGCAGATCGAGGGCGATGCGCTGCTCGGCGCTGCGGCCGTGGATGCCGAACGCCTCGCGGTCGCCGCGCACCAGCCGGACGTTGCCCTCGGCCGTGACCCGGCCGAGGGCCTTGCCGCGCTCGGACTGGAGGACGAGTCCGGTGTGGACCGGCAGCTCGGCCGCCTCGGGGACGTACAGCGACTCCTCGCTGTAGAGGAGGTCCACCTGTTCGGCGGCGAGTGCCAGCTCGGACATCCCGGTCCAGCCGGAGTCGGTGACGGCCAGTTCCGCGCGGTACTCCTCGGCCAGCAGCCCGACGGAGGACGCCTTGATGCGCAGGGGCAGGTCCTTGGAGACGACCGTGACGTCGTACCCCTCGGCCTGGAGGTTTCTCGCCACCGCCAGGATCCGTGAGTCGTTGTCTCCCAACCGGAAGCCGGCCGGGAGGACTCCCGGATCCGAGTGGTTGAGCTCGACCCTGAGTGTGCCGCCCAGATCGCCCAGGGGCAGGGGTGCGTCGAGGCGGCCGTGCCGGACGCGGTAGTCGTCCAGCAGGCGCAGGGCCTGGCGGGCGAAGTACCCCAGTTCCGGATGGTGCCTCTTGGCCTCCAGCTCCGTGATGACCACTATCGGGAGCACGACCTCGTGCTCGTCGAAGCGGGTCGGGGCGTTCGGGTCGGCCAGCAGGACGCTGGTGTCGAGAACGTATGTGCGCCTGTCGGTCATCCGGCGCTTGATGCTGCTGTTCACCACGGAAGGACGTACCCCCTCGGAAGAGGCCGACGGTGCGATGCCGTCGCGGGTCGGAGTCGCCCGCCCACGGCGGGAGGGCTCACCCGCCCGGAGCGGGCGTGATCTCCCCGCCTGGGGCGGGAGATGAGCCGGGCTTCAGACCGCAGTGCGCGGGCCGAGCACCGGCCCTCCCCGAGGTCCGCACGGCAGGTGCGTTCCTTCGTGTGCAAAGGGCCTCCCGGGTGGGCGGTCATGGCCGCCCACTGAGATACGACGTTCGTGGATCGGACGTCGACCTGGAAGGGATATTCCCTCGAAGACCCGTGACCATGCCATGGCAGAGGACGACGGATGGATGAACAGCGGGTGATGTCGTGTGGTCGGGCGTACCGGGAGCCCTTGGACGATCTTCGGCTGCGGGCCCGTGGGCCAGGGCGCGAAGGGCGCGGGGCCTTGATTCTCCGGGGTTCCGGCCGCTTCGGCGGGGTGCCGGTCAGCCGCCGTAGCGGCGGTGGCGGGCCGCGTAGTCGCGCAGCGCGCGGAGGAAGTCGACTTTGCGGAACGCGGGCCAGAAGACTTCGCAGAAGTAGTACTCCGAGTGAGCGCTCTGCCAGAGCATGAACCCGGACAGCCGCTGCTCGCCGCTGGTGCGGATGACGAGGTCGGGATCGGGCTGGCCGCGCGTATAGAGGTGTTCGGAGATATGTTCGACATCGACGATCTCGGCCAGCTCCTCGAAGCTGGTCCCCTTCTCCGCGTGCTCCAGCAGGAGGGAGCGGACGGCGTCGGCGATCTCCTGTCGGCCGCCGTAGCCCACGGCGACGTTCACGAGTATGCCGCCGCGGACGCCGACGGTCGCCTGCTCGGCCTCCTTCAGTACGGACTGCGTGCGGGCGGGCAGCAGATCGAGCGTGCCGACGTGGTGGACGCGCCAGCGGCCGTCGGCGGCGAGGTCGCGCACCGCCTGCTCGATGATGCCGAGGAGCGGGCCCAGTTCCCGCTCGGGGCGGTCCAGGTTGTCGGTGGAGAGCATCCAGAGGGTGACGACCTCGACATCGGTCTCGGCGCACCAGCCGAGCAGTTCCTGGATCTTGCTGGCGCCGGCCTTGTGACCCTGTTCGGTCGTGCCGCCCGCCGCCTTCGCCCAGCGCCGGTTCCCGTCGAGGATGACCCCGATGTGCTTGGGCACCTGGGAGTGGTCGAGTCGGCCTTCCACCCGGCGTGCGTAGAGCCTGTACACCAGGTCACGCAAGTTCACAGAGTCCACCTCTCGGTTCTAAGGGGCTCACCCGCCCCGGTCCGGGGCTCATCGGACGCGGGGCTCGGGGATCCGGGGTCCACCCCGGAGCCGAGCGGGTGACGCGGCACCGGCCCCGGTCCCCGCCCCGTGCGGGGCACATCGTCCGGGCCGTGCGGCAATCCCCTGAAGCCGCCACAGTACTGCGGACCGGGCACGGCGACCCAACCCGGTCTGTCACAAGTCCGTGATAAGGAGGGAAGCGTGACCGATTCCTCTGCCGCAGGCACTGCCGCTTCTTCGAGTTCTTCGATTTCTTCGGGTTCTTCGGGTTCTTCGGGTTCTTCGGGTTCTTCGGGTTCTTCGGGTTCTTCGGGTTTTCCCGACCCGGACCGCTACGAGTCGATGGAGTACCGCCGCAGCGGTCGCTCCGGACTGAGACTCCCCGCCGTCTCCCTCGGCCTCTGGCACAACTTCGGCGACGACCGCACCCTTGATTCACAACGGGCGATCCTGCGCCGTGCCTTCGATTTGGGGGTCACCCACTTCGATCTGGCGAACAACTACGGACCGCCCCCCGGTTCGGCCGAGCTGAACTTCGGCAAGATCTTCGCGCAGGACTTCGCGCCGTACCGGGATGAACTGATTATCTCAACCAAAGCGGGCTATCTCATGCATCCCGGCCCCTACGGCGAGTGGGGATCGCGGAAGTACCTGCTCTCGTCGCTCGACGCCTCCCTGCGACGGATGGGACTGGAGTACGTCGACATCTTCTACTCCCACCGCTTCGACCCGGACACTCCGCTGGAGGAGACGATGGGCGCGCTCGCCTCGGCCGTGCGGCAGGGCAAAGCGCTGTACGCCGGTGTGTCGTCGTACAACGCGGAGCAGACCGCCGAGGCGGCGCGGCTGCTCAAGGAGATGGGGGTGCCCGCGCTCATCCACCAGCCCTCGTACTCGATGATCAACCGCTGGATCGAGGACGACGGGCTTCTCGACACGCTGGAGACGGCGGGCATGGGCTGCATCTCCTTCGTGCCGCTGGCGCAGGGGCTGCTCACCGGCAAGTACCTCAAGGGCATTCCGGAGGGCTCGCGGGCCACCCAGGGCAAGTCGCTCGACCCGGATCTGCTGTCGGACGAGGTCGTACGGCGGCTGCACGGGCTCAACGACATCGCCGCCCGGCGTGGTCAGTCGCTGGCGCAGCTGGCCCTCTGCTGGGTGCTGCGGGATCCGCGGATGACCTCGGCGCTGATCGGCGCGTCGAGCGTGGCCCAGCTGGAGGAGAACGTGGCGGCGCTGACCGGTTCGCCGCTCACGGTGCAGGAGTTGACGGAGATCGACGCGTTCGCCGTGGACACGGAGGGCGCGAACATCTGGGCCCGGCGCGACTGAGGCGGCGCGCCCCGCAGGCGGGCTGGAAATCGGGCGGGATCCCGGGCCGGAAGAAGAACCGGGCCGGTCCGTGGGGGGGGATACGGACCGGCCCGAGGGGGGGTTTCCACCATAACCCTTCGCCGCAGGTGATAGGGGCCACGAGGTGGGGAAGCGCCCCGGATCGCCGCGCCCGATGCGGCAGACGGCGGGGCGCACAAGGGGGCGCGGGCCCCGATTCCACGGGAATCCCGGCCAGCGGAGCCAAGGAATCCGGGCCGGAGCGCCGATCGGGGCCGTAACCCTCAAGAGGGAACCCCGCCAGGGCGCCGCGTTGACAGCGTGTCGGGCGGGGCGATGTCGGGCGGGGGCCGCGATGCCGGGCGGCGGCTGGACCGGCAGGAGCCGGGAGCGGGCGGGGCGGGCGTCTCTCAAAAGGGCAGGGCGGGCATCGTCGGCGTCCTCGGGGGTGTGGGACGGGCTGACCGGCGTCCTCGGGGCGGGCCGATGCGACCCGCGGAAGCTCACGGTCGGTCCGCGTGCCCGAGGGGCTTCCCGAGCCGGAGCAGGGTGATGCCGTCGCGTTCGGCGACGCGCCGGTAGCCGTACGTCCGCTGCGCGGCGTCGAGTTCCGCGGCCTGCTGCTCGGGCGGATAGGGCCAGTGGCCCGCGCGGTACGGCCATGCCACCGGCGGCCTGCTGTCGTGGATGATCCACTCGGCGGTGGGGCGCGGCAGTCTGGTCGCGTCGTACTCGTACAGCCGGGCGTCGACGGGGAAGGTCGGGAAGAGGACGACCTCACAGCGCGAAGTGAGCTGGGGCACGAGTGCGTTGGAGGCGGCGACGGTAGCCCCGTCGGGGATCCGCGCCAGCAGTCCGCGGGCGGCCTCGACATGGGCCGTGGTCCGCCAGGTGGCGCGCTGCGCGAGTTGCGCGAGCGGGAACGACGGCAGCATGACGACGGTCACGGCGAGCACGGTCGCGAGCGAGGCCCGCACATGGCGGGAGGCGAGCGGATGGTCCGTGGCGCGCCAGCGGCGCAGCGCGTCGACGAGCCCGGCGAAGACGATGGGCATCAGGACGGCGCTGTAGTGGAAGGACGTGCCCCAGTGGAATCCGTTCTGGGAGAGCATCCGCCAGGTCAGGGTGGGCAGGGCGAGCAGCGCGATCGGCGAGCGCAGGGCGAGCAGCGCGGACGGGGCGAAGACGAGGATCAGGGTCATGGCCTTGATGTCCGGTCGCAGCGCGTCGAGCGGGGCGAAGGCGAGGGTGGTGAGCAGGGAGGTGTGGGCGCCCTCGCCGAGGTTCTCGCCGTGCGCGTATCCGCCCGCCGGGTGGAACGCGGGCAGCAGCAACTTGATCTCGATCGCCGACGCCGCCAGTCCGGCCACGGCGGTGATCAGCCCGAGCCGCCGGGTCCCCTTCCAGGCGATGTAGCAGCCGAACGCGGCGACGGTGAGGCCCAGGTCCTCCTTGATCAGAACCAGAGGCGCGGCCCAGGCCACGGCCGCGCCCCAGCGCCGCTGTCCGAGCGCGACGACGGCGAACGAGATCAGGGGTACGGCGAGGGCGACCTCGTGGAAGTCGAACGCGACGGCCGACGAGATGCCCCAGCTCAACCCGTATCCGGCGGCGACGATGTGCGCCGGGCGGCGGCCGAGGGTCCGCAGGGCCCAGCCGGCGAGGGGGACGACGCCCAGGGCGATCAGCGCGGACTGCGCGACGAGGAGCGCGAGCGGGGAGGGCCAGATCCGGTAGAGGGGCGCGAGCACGGCGATCGCGGGGTGGAAGTGGTCACCGAGGAGGTTGAAGTCCTCGCCGCGCAAGGGGACGACCGGGGCGCGCAGTTGGGAGTAGGCGCGTACGGCCTGCTCGAAGATGCCGAGGTCGTAGCCGGTCGTGCGCATGAGGAGATGACGGCGTACGGAGACGGTGGCGTACAGCACGAAGAGCGCCGCGGCCCAGCTCCAGGGGAGCAGGGCCGCGGGGAATCGGGCAGCGGGGCGTGATCCGGGCTCCGGCGAGGGCGCGCGTGCGGGTACGGCTGCGGGTGGGGGAATGAGAACGCGCAGCACACCGCGCCGCACCACCGGGTTGTCAGAAAATGTCCGCATACATCCGGATGCTAGACGGGGCCGACCGTGCTGTTCTCTCAGGAGAGCGCGTGTCACAGGGGCTCGGGCGGCCCCGGAAACCAGGGGTTCGGCTCGGGCGTTCGCGGCGGGGGCGCGTGCGCGGGGGTGCTGGTTCGCGGGGCGTGTTCGCAGGGCGCGTGTGCGCTCGGGGGTGTGGGGCGCAGAGTTCGCGGTGCGGGGGTGTGCAGGGGTGCGAGGGTGCGTGCGGGGGTGTGCACGGGTGTGCGGTGTTCGCGGAGCCCCGCTGTCACGCGTCCGCGGGGAACGCGGCCGACGCGCCGAGCAGCAGGCCCACCAGCGCACCGATGATCATAAAAGGTCCGAACGGGATCGCGGTCTTGCGCCCGGCGCGGCCGATGGCCATCAGCCAGGCCCCGTACAGCGATCCGAGCAGAAATCCGGCGAACGCGCCCGCGAGGAGGACGGTCCAGCCGTACCAACCGAGGACCACGCCGAGGGAGAGGGCGAGTTTGACATCGCCGAAGCCGAGGCCGTTCGGATGGATCAGGAACAGTACGAGGTACGCGCCCCCCAGGGCGAGACCGCCCAGGAGGGCGGTTGGCCAGGAACCCGCCGTTCCGGGCAGCGGGGACACCGCTCCCAGCAGCACGGCCGAGGCGGCCGCGAGCGTGAGCGTGAGCTGGTCGGGCAGGCGGTGGACCCGCAGGTCGACGAGGGCGAGCAGTACGGCGACGGGTGCGAGCGCCAGCCACACCGCCAGTTCGGGGCGCGGGCCGCTCGCGGCGGCGAGGGCGGCGCAGGCGAGGGCGGTGACCAGGGGGATGGTGACCGTGGGGGCGTTGGCGGCGGGGGCGTCGGCGGCCGGGGCGTCGGCTGCGGGCGTGTCGGCGGCGGGGCGGTTCATCGCCGGGAGGGGTGGGGCGGCTCCGAGGTCCGGGGTTCCGGCGCGGGGCTCGACGGTCGCGGTCTCGGTCTCCGGGGTCGCAGTCTCGGCGGTCGCGTCGGGGGTTCCCGTCGCCGGTTCCGCGGCCGTCTTCGTGGCGGGCGTCGTGGTCGTCCGGGTGGTGGGCGTCGTGGTGCTCTGCGTGGCGGTCTTCGTAGCGCAGCGCGGGCACCGTACGCCACCGAGCCAGCCACGCGCGGACCGGGTGAAGGGGTGTCCGGCCGGGCAGGCGTCACGCCAGGCTTCCTCCGGCTCGACGGAGAGCCGGTACGCGGCGCGGGGAACGAGGAGCCCCGCGGCGGCGCCCCAGAGGGCGGCGACGGCGATCAGCGTGGCGTACACGGCAGTGAGGGTAGGGGCCACCACCCGCCGGGTCATGGGCCCTGGGACCCACTCCGCCGGTCGCGTCGGGGCGCTACGGTCTGCGCCATGGGGCGACGGCGTCAATGGCGGGACGGCACGGGCACTTTGCTGGTCGACGGACAGGGGCCGCCGGTGCCGGTGGAGATCGCGGCGACGTACGGGAGGCGGCGGCGCGGACTGTTGGGCCGGGACGGCATCGAGGGCGCGATACTCCTCACTCCGTGCAACAGCGTTCACAGTTTCCGGATGCGCTTCCCCATCGACGTCGCCTATCTCGACCGCGAGTTGCGGGTCCTCGACGTCCACGTCCTGAGACCGGGCCGACTCGGCCGGCCACGCTTGCGGGCACACCATGTGCTGGAGGCGGAGGCCGGGGCGATGGCGGGGTGGGGTGTGCGGAGCGGTGTGCGGCTGACGATCGGGTGACTCGGGCTTACGGAGCGTCGGCGGGTTGGAGGCTCGGGCGCGGCCCTGCTCCGTACACCGGCACCGCCTCCCCGCGGCTCCGTCCGGGAAGTACCCGGGACCGGCCGGGGAGTACCCGGGACCGGCCGCGAGTACCCGGGACCGGCCGGGAGTCAGCGGGCGTGGGGCTCCCCCGGCGCGGGCGGTGGAATGGGGCGACGGCGCATCAGGAGGGTCCAGAGCACCAGGGAGAGAACCAGCGCCGTGCCCAGGCCGATGCCCGTGTACCCGATCAGCCTCATCGTCTGCTTCCGGTCGCTGTCACCGCCGGTCAGGCCAGCGCGCACCGCATTCAGGTCCTTGCCGACGACGCCGAAACCGGCCGCGAACTCGTCGCCGTCATAGGCGGGTCGCGGCTGGGCGTCGCCTTCGACGGCGACCCGCAGGCTGACGGGCAGCGACCGCTCCACGCGCCGGTCGACGGTGACACGGATGTAGTACCAGCCGGCGAAGCGCATGGCACCGGCGGCCGGCTCGTCCGAGGTGCGGTTGGCGAAGGCGACCGGGGCGGTGCCCAGCGAGGCGTCCACGGCCTCGCCCGCGCGGTCGGCGTCGGCGCTGTCGACGAAGCCGCGCGCGGTGTTGAAGAGGGTGAGCCGCAGACCGTCGGTCACCGTCCGCGCCGACTCCGAACTTCCGCCGCCTCCGCCGCCGTCGGCGAACTTCGCCTTGAGGAAGAGCTGCTGCCCCCAGTCGACGGGCACCTTGTAGAACCGGCTCTCACCGGGGTCGAGCCGGTCCCGCCACTCCCCTGTGCCGACGGCGAAGGCATCGTTGAACCCCGATCCGCCGCTGACGTCCTTCGGCTGCCCCAACTCCTCCTCGGGTGCCCTGGAGTTCCACGATGACGGTGCCGGTGGCGTCGACTCACCGTCCTTCAGGCCGGGTTCGGTCATGAACTTCAGCTCCAAGGGCCAGTCGCGGGCCCTGGAACCGCCCGACGAGCCGACCCACTCGACGCTGTAGAGGTACTCGCCGGCCTCCTGGCACTCCCGGCCCGCGCCGATGCGGCGGGTGGAGTAGTCGGCGACCGGCCGGGCCGTCGCCCCGCCGAAGGTGATGTCGGTGCCGTCGCTGCACTGCGCGCCGTCGGCGGACTCCAGGTTGACCCGGACGCCGTCCGTACCGGCGACCTCGCTGCCGGGCGGCGGGGCCAGTACGGCCGAGACATAGGCATGGCTCGAACCGTCGAGGCCGATTCTGTAGAACTTCCGCTCGCCCGCGGAGATGGTGTCGGCGTAGGTCCCCGGCCGCAGCAACGGCCCGTCGGCGCTGGAGGACGCGCCCTTCACCGGGCTCGCGTCCGGGGCGATTCTGTACGGCTCCACCGACCAGTCGGGCGTGACGGCGCGGGCGGGCGGCGCGAGTTGGACGAACACCTGGGCGAGTGCGAGGACGGTCATCCCTCCGACGGTCAGCGCCCTGGCCGCCGTGCCACCTACCGTCAGCCGCCTCACCGCCGTCCCGCCTACGGCTGGTTTCCCGACCGCCGTCCGGCCGACGGCAAGCCAGCTTTCCGCTGTCCCGCCGACGGCAAGCCTTCTGGCCGCTGTCCCACCGGCAGCCAGTCCTGTCGCCGCCAGCCCTCTGACGGCCGGTCCTGTGGCCGCCAGTCGTCCGACGACCGCTCTCCCGAACGCCGTCACGGCGGCCGCCGCCCTCCCCCGCCTCATCCGCGCGCTCCTCAGCCCACTCGGCCGAACGCTCCATCCGACCGTTCCGTCTGCCGCCACATCGATTGCCACATCGACCGGCGCACCGACCGGCGCCGCACCGACCGGCGAACAACCCGCCTACGACCGGCGCGTCGATCGGCACGTCGAACCGGCGCGTCGATCTTCCGGTGCGGCCGACGACCGGCCGCAGCGTACTGCGGTCCGGCCGTCATACATATGACCGATACAACAAATGAGACTGCCCCGCGTTCAGCACGCACTCAGACGGAGGTCCCACCACCACCGCCCGTCGGGAAGGTGACCTCGACCCGCCGGTTCTTCCTGCGGCCCTCCTCGGTCGCGTTGTCGGCGATCGGGTAGTCCTCGCTGTAGCCACGGACCTCATAGGTGATCCCGGCGTCGTTCAACTGCTGGCTGAGCACCCCGTGGACGGCGTCGGCACGCTGTTTGGAGAGCACCTTGCCGTGTTCGTACGCACCGAGGTTGTCCGTGAACCCGAAGACCCTGATCTTCTTCGCGTTGTGCTTCTTGATCTCCGTGACGATCGCCGAGACCCGGCCGCTGGCCTCGGGGGTCAGCTTGGCGCTGTTCTTGCCGAAGAGGACCTCGGCCTGGAGCGCCAGCGTCAGCGAGGTGGGGGTCTCCTGGCGGCGCTCCTCCCCGCCCTCGGACTCGACGATGGAGACGACGTCGAGTACGCGCGGCTCGGCGAGGGTGGCCCCGTCGCGCATCTTCAGGCCAGGATCGGTGGGGTCGATCCGGGGCGGTGCGGTGGGGTCGACGCCTGATGGGGGGCTGGGGGTCTCGTCGGCCGCGACGCCGGTCGCGGCGGTGAGCTGGAACCCACTGAACAGGAGCAACACGGCGAGAGACACGGCCGCCGGATGTCGGAGCGCCGGATACCGGTTTCCCCGTTGCCTGTGTCCGGGGTGCCGGCGTCCCAGGGCCCTCGGCACGGGTCCGTCTTCCGCCGGGCTGCCGTCGCGTACCGCGATCCCGCCGCCCATCAGGAGAGCTCGATTGTGGCGGTGGGCATCAGCGGGATCTGGAGATCGACCTCGTTGGTCCCCTCCGGCGGCGACGGGAACTGGGCGAAGAAGTCGACGGCCTGACCCGCTTCGAGCGTGCTGAGACCGGTCGTGGTCAACGGGAAGCCATCGGTGTCGCGGAGGACGTAGTAGCGCTTCTTGCCCTTCTTGTCGATGAGGGTCATACCGGCGAAGGACGGGCCGGTCTGCTTGACCTTGGTCTCCTCGCCGTTCCACTGAAGCGGCGGGAACTGCTGCTTGCCGCTGGTGTTCTTGACCGAGCCCGAGACCGTCAGAAACCCGCCCGTGTCCCGTGCGGCGCTGTGGATGACGATCTGGAACCCGTTGCTGCCATTGATGGTGGCGAGTGTCCTGCTGGTGTCCGGCACGGTCGTGCCGTCGCGGTCCTTCGACTGGTCCGGCTTCCCCGGGTCGTCCGCGGAGGTCGACGCGGCCGGTCCCTTCTCGTCCGAGCGGTCTTCACCGCCGCCGCCACAGGCCGTCAGCGAGAGCGACAGCGCGGCGGCCACCAGGGCGGACGCCGCCGCCCTACGGGTCTTCGCTCCGTGCCGAGTACTCATCAGTGCTGTTCCTTTGCGTTCGGTCGCGGTCGGTCAGTCCTCAGCCAGCCGGACGGTGAGGAGGTCGGACATGTCGGGGAGGGTGTCCGGGTTCTGCGGGTCGAGGTCGAAGTCGCCGTCATCGCAGAGGAGTCTGCCCAAGGGCGGCTCCTCGGCCGGTTCGCCCCCGTCATCGCCGGGCGAGGACTCGGTCGTCGGCTCGGACTGGCTCGACGTGGGTACGGGCTCGTCGGGGTCGAAGGCGCACAGGGGTTCCACGACGGCGGTGGCCGTGGCCTCGGCGTGCTGATTCTCGGTGCCCGGCAGGATGGTGTCACCGACGGGCTTCTGGGATCGGACCCGTACGGTGAACCCCCAGCGTCCGTCGCCCAGCGCCGTACAGCCGCCCGGAGTCACGAGGGTCCCGTTCTCGGCGGCGAGCCGGTCGGCGGCGGCACATCCGGCGCCGGTGGTGCCGAGGGGCTCGCCTGCGAGTAGGCGGCGCAGGAAGTCGAGGTCGACGGGCTCCTGCCACAGGGTGCTGCCCAGCTCGTCGCGGGACTCCTGGGCAGCGGCGAGGGCGGCGGCGTCCGCGCCCGACTGGGCGCCGTTACGGGTCGCGCCCGCCTGCCCGACGGCGAAGAACGCGAGCGCGAGGAAGAGCAGACCGGCCACCATGGCGATATAGACGGGAGCGGCCTGCCCCACGTCACGCTCGGAGTCGGTGACCGATCGAGCGGCTACTTGCCGCCACCACCGCTGCCCAGGATTCCCGCGACCTTGGACTTCAGTCCGGTGGCGATGTCGTTGGCCACGCCCGAGCCGACGATGGCCGCGATGATCAGGGCCACCAGCACGATCACACCCACGTACTCCACCGCGCCCTGCCCCCGGTCGCGGCGCTCCCGCGTGGTGCGCGCCGTCGCCGCCAACCAGGTGCCGACCAGTATCCGGGTCCTGACCACGGCCCTCAGCGTCATGTTCGGCATCGTCTTCCTCCTGGCCTGTGCAGACGGCTGCGCCAGGACTGTACGCCGGGCCCGTACGGCGACGATTGGGCCCTTGGGCCCAATGGCGGGCCCAAGGCGCTGGAGAGGAAGGGAAGTTCCGCGGGGCGGCGCGTTCGGTCATGCCGGTCCCGTCCCCCTCCGTGCGTACCCGTGCCAGATGGCGATGGCCTCGCCCCGGCTGCCCGCGTTCAACTTGGCGAAGATGCGGTTGATGTGGTTCTTGACCGTCTTCTGGCTGATGAAGCAGGACGCGGCGATCTGCTGATTGGTCAACCCTGACGCGATCAGCTCCATCACCTCCAACTCCCGCCTGCTCAGCTCGGTGATCACTCCCCGCAGCCTCTCGGCCACACCGGGCACCGGGTTCGAATGTCCCACATCCGGTTGCGTATGCGAAGACTGTTGAGCAGATTCGAAGGCCGCGCCCAGACCGTCCGGCAGCGCACCGGAACCACGACCGGTCCGCCCGGAACCGCGTGCCCCGGCAGCGCGCACTCCGGCCACCAGTGCTCCGCCTGCCGAGTAGCTGAAGGCGGCCCGGCCCGCCCTGATGTCCCGGACGGCGGTGACCAGTTGCTCGGCGGTGAACTCTCCGTGCACGAGATAGCCGCCCGCACCGAGCCTCAGCGCCTCGTGGATGATCTCACTCTCGCTGCTGTACGTCATCATCAGAACCGGGGCCAGCCGCACCAGATGCGGCAGGGCCGATATGCCGTCGACCACGGGCATACGGACGTCCAGGAGCACCACGTCGGGTCGGTGCCGGACCACCGCCTCGTACGCCTGGCGGCCGTCGGCGGCCTCCGCGACGACATCGAGATCGGCGCGGCCCTGCAACAGCGCGGTCAGGCCCGCCCGTACGACGGGGTTGTCGTCGGCGACGACAATCCGCAGCCGCCGGGGTGTCGGCACCGGGTCCGGCGATGGCGGGAATCGGTCGGTGGCCACCGAGGACGCCGGGCCCAGGGGGGCTCCCCCGGTGCGGTCGGAACCGCGCTGGGGGGCATGTGAGGACGTGTGCTGCGAGATATGCGACTGATGAATCCGATGCTGTTGCGAATGGTTCGAGTAGTCGTCCGGCATGGCTGCGGCCTCCTCTCAGTAGGGGGACGGTCAGTGGTGGAGAGGCGTTGGGTGGGGCGGTGGGTGCGACGGCGGTCCGGTGGTCCGGGCGATTCCGGTACGGGGAGCGGGCTGGCCGGAGACGTCGGGCGCGGGTGCTTGGGCGGGTCCGGGCGCGGGCGCTTGGGCCGGTCCGGGCGCGGGTCCGGGTGCCGATCCCGCCGGGGGACCTTGGGCGGACCCAGGCACGGGTCCGTGCCCAGAGCCCGGCGCGGGTCCGTGCCCAGAGCCCGGCGCGGGTCCGTGCCCAGAGCCCTGCGGGGACAGCAGCGCGGCGACCGGCAGTTCCAGCAGTACCTCCGTGCCCTTCGCCGCCCGCCCCCGGCCGATCCGGATCCGCGCGCCGATGGAGGCGGCCCGTTCGACCATGCCGACCAGACCGAAGTGGCCCGCCCGCCGGAGCCCTTCGAGGGTGGTGCCGGGCGGCAGGCCCGTGCCGTCGTCGTACACGCGGATCGTCAGCAGATCGCCGACGACGCCCGCCGATACGTCGAGCCGAGTCGGGCTGCCGTGGCGTTGGGCGTTCTCCATCGCCTCCGACACGACGGTCAGCACCTGCCGGGCCATCGGCACCGGTACGGCGGGCACCGCTCCGATCCGGCGGAATCCGGCCCGTACACCACCGTTCCGGGTGAAATCGTCGGTACGGGCGGCGAGTTCGGCTGCCAGGTCGACCGGGCCGCCGCCGTCGAGGCCGGACTCCCGGCGCAGATCGGAGAGGAGTTCCCGTGACTCGGCGGCTGCCCTGCGCGCCGCGCGAGCCACGAGTTCGGCCTGGCGCCTGACCGTGAGGGGGTCCATCCGGTCGGCGTCGCCCGCCAGCCCGTCGGCCGCGAGCGCCAGTCCGTGCAGGGTCTTGGCCACCGAGTCGTGCATCTCGCGGGCGAGCCTGGCCCGTTCCTCCTCGATCGCCCCGCTGACCGCGAGCCTGGCCCGCGCCTCCGTCAGCGCCTGGCTCGCCGCCCCGAAGCCCAGCATCAGATTCCGCAGGGTGCTGCCGATAGCCCCGCTCAGGACGCAGACCCCCGGCAGCAGCAGGGCGGCGAAGTGCGCGTCGGCGTTGGCGTTGACCGCGTACGCGGCGGCGATGATGAGCGACTGGAGTATCGCGAAGACCGCCGCGCCCCGCCAGCCGTAGATCAGTCCGGCGAGCAGCGGGGTGCAGATGGTGACGTACGCGAGTGTCGAGTCGGGCGACGCCGTGATCAGCAGCAGCGCGCCGAAGGTCATATCGGCCCCGAGGAGCCAGGGGTGACGCAGCAGAACGGGGCCGAACCGCTCCCAGTCGCGGAGCAGGACGTACGAGGTCATGAAGGTGATCAGGACCGCAGCGCCGACGAGCCAGCTCGCCGGGCCCGGTCGTGAACCGGCGAGGGCGAAGGGGGCTGCCAGCACGATCATCGCGAGCCGGAAGCCGAAGACCTGGCGGCACAGCGCCTGGAGGGCGTTGACCTGGATGGGGAGCGGGGGGAGTCGGTCGGATCCCGTGGAGGCGGCGGTGGACGGCGGCGCGCCGGGGTCGTCGCCGCGCGGTACGGGCTCTCCGGGTGCGCTTTCCGGGATCGGGGCCATGGTCTCTCTTTCACCTCCGGTTCGCTGGATTCCGTGGGAGACGCGACGTGATGCGGGGACTGGCTTCGGGTCCGGCCTTCAAGAACGGGTTTCGGGAACAGGTTTCGGGGACGGGCTTGGGGCACGAACGTCGGGATCGGGCATCGGGCATCGGGCTACGGGATTGGGGGCGGTGCCGGCTTCCGGATCCGGGCTTCGGTGAGCGGCCGGTTCAGCCTCCCAGGACGTCCCCGAGGTCCACCCCGGAGCCGTAGTAGAAGCTCATGACGATCAGGATCATGGTCGCGGGGAGCATGATCAGAGTGACCACGAGCGTGGACTTGGGCACCGCCTTGGCCGCCGCGCGCCGGGCGTTCTGAGCGTCCGTGCGGCGCATGTCGGTGGCGATCTGTATGAGGGTCTCGACGATCGGCGCGCCCAGCTCCTCGCCCTGCTGGAGGGCGGTGACGAACATCGACACCTGGTCGGAGTCATTGCGCTTGCGTAGTTGGTCGAAGGCGTCACGGCGGCTGACGCCCATGTCCATCTGCCGCAGGGTGATGTGGAGTTCGTCCGCCCAGGGGCCCTCGTACTTCTCCGCGACGCGTTCGAGGGCCTGCCGGAAGCCGAGCCCGGCGGAGACGACGACGGCGAGGACATCGAGGAAGTCGGGCAGCGTGCGCTCGATGTCGGCGCGGCGTCGGCGGATGGCGGCCCTGATGATGACATCGGTCCAGGTGAGCCCGAAGACCAGCGCGCAGAGCGCGATCACGAACTGGCCACGCAGCAGCATCGAGAAGGCCGCCAGCACCCCCAGGGCTCCGTACACCGCGCGGCGGGCGGCATAGCGGTCCACCGTCATTCCGCCGGGGTTGCCCGCCTTGTCGAGCCGCCGCCGCAACGCGTCGACCCGCTTGGGCCCCATGGCGTTCAGCACAGCGGGCGCGTACCGCATCCCGAGCCGGTCGATGCCCGAGCCCACCGCGGTCGTACGGGTGGAGCCGACCTCCAGCGCGAGCGCCAGGTCGCCGGGGAGTCTGGCGTCGGCGCGGTACATGCGGACGCCATGGAAGATCCCGTACACCGACACCGCGAGGAGCGCGGCCAGCAGCAGTCCCATCATCGGCTCCTCTCCCTCAGACCTGGATCCGGGACATACGGCGGATCAGGAGTCCGCCCAGTGCGTAGAGCGCGATGGCGATGAGCGTGGCGAGCTGTCCCGTCACCGAGCCGGTCATCTTGTCCAGTGCGCCGGGCGACATCGTGTTGATCATCAGCAGGAAGCCGAATCCGAGGAGCGGCACGGCGAGGGCGGTGACCTTGATCTGGGAGAGCATGGTGGTGACCTCGCGGCGGGTCTCCTTCCGCTCCTCCAGGGTCTCGGTGAGGTTCCGCAGTGAGGTGACGACCTGGCCGCCCGCCCGGTTGGCGAGGATGAGGGTGGTGACGAGGACGATGAGTTCACGGGACGGCAGCCGGTCGCCGAGTTCGCCGAGTGCTTCGTCGAGGCTCTGGCCGACGGCGAGCTGGTCGGCGACGATGCCCAGTTCGTGGCCGGCCGGGTCGTCGAGTTCCTCGGCCGCCATGGTGAGCGCGGTGCGCAGCGCGAGACCGGCCTGGGTGGCGTTGGCGAGGACGCGGGTGAACTCGGGGAGCTGGTTGACGAAAGCCTCGGTGCGCTTGGCCTGCTGCCAGTTGAGGAAGGCCCGCGCGCCCCAGACGCCGGCGAAGGCGGCGAGCACCCCGAAGAAGGGCGTGAAGATCGCGCTGATGACGAGGTACACGGCGAGCAGGGCCGCGGCCGCGTAGACGACGTACTCGCCGACGGTCAGATCGAGGCCGGTCGCCGCGATCTTCCGTTCGACGCGTCGGCCGGGCCGGGTGCCGCGGATCTTCCGGTCGATGCCGGCGAAGCGCCGCCGTCGGCCGTGGACGGCCGGCAGCTGTCCGGCCTGGGACATGCGGTCGACCAGCGCCTGTCGCTGTGCGCGGCCCGACGCGTAGACGTGTACGCCGATGACGGAGAGCACACAGGCGAGCAGTGTGACTCCGACCGTCAGGAGCGGAAGGTTGTTCATGTCGGGCGCGACCTTCTCCGGGGTGGTGGGGGCGGGGTTCAGGCGATCGTTCTGCGGACCACGAGCTGATCGTCCGACTCGGCGATGCCGAAGACCAGGGGCAGGACCTCGTTCTTCAGATAGAGCCGTTCGGCGACCCGGCGCGGCACCGGGTGGTAGGCGAACTTCCCGTGTATCCGGCCGTCGGCCGACATGGGCTGGGCGTTGAAGCGGCAGACGGAGACGATGCGGTACTCCTCGCGTCCGGACGAGTCGAGGACGGCGATCTCCGTGACCCTGCGGGAGCCGTCGGCGTGCCGGGTGAGCTGGACGATGACGTCGACGGCGCTGTTGATCTGGTCCTTGATCGCCACGAAGGGGATCTCGACCTCGGACATGGACGCCAGGGTCTGGAGGCGCATCAGCGCGTCCTCTGCGCTGTTGGCGTGGACGGTCGCGAGTGAGCCGTCGTGGCCGGTGGACATCGCCTGGAGCATGTCGAGCGTCTCACCGCCGCGGACCTCGCCGACGATGATGCGGTCGGGGCGCATGCGCAGGGAGTTGCGGACGAGGTCTCGGATGGTGACACGGCCCTTGCCCTCGACGTTCGGCGGACGGCTCTCCAGGGTGATCACATGGGTCTGCTGGAGCTGGAGTTCGGCCGAGTCCTCGATGGTGACGATGCGCTCGGTCTCCGGGATGAGCCCGGAGAGGGTGTTGAGGAGGGTGGTCTTCCCGGTGCCGGTGGCTCCGGAGACGATCACATTGAACTTGGCCCGTACCAGGCTCGCGAGCAGCAGGGTCATCTGCTCGTCGAGCGAGCCCATGCCGATCATCTCGGGGAGGGTGAAGGCGCGGGGGAAGCGGCGGATGGTGAGGATGGGGCCGCTGAGGGAGAGCGGCGGGATGACGACGTTGACGCGCTCTCCGGAGGGGAGCCGGGCGTCGACCATCGGATTGGCCTCGTCCACACGGCGGTTGACGGTGGAGACGATGCGTTCGATCGTCTGCATCAGCTGGTCGGTGGAGGAGAAGCGCAGGGGCAGCAGTTCCAGCCGTCCGCCGCGCTCGACGTAGACCTGTTCGGGGCCGTTCACCATGATTTCGCTGATGGACGCGTCTTCGAGGAGCGGTTCCAGTATGCCGAGGCCGAGGGCTTCGTCGACGACGCGCCGGATCAGCTGGGAGCGCTCGGCGGTGGAGAGCACCGGGCCCTCGCGGCTGATGATGTGGCCGAGTACGCGCTCCAGCCGGGCCCGGCGGTCGGAGGCGGCGAGCGAGGACATCTCCGCGAGGTCGATCTCCTCCAGGAGTTTGGCGCGGTAGACGCCGACGAGACGGTTGACCTCGCCCCGGCCGTTGGCCGGTTCGGGGCTGCTGATGCGCGCCCTCAGGCTCATGTCCTCATCTCCCAGGTGTCACAGATGTCGCTGCTGGTGCGGTGGTCGTCCGTGGTACTTACGTGATGCGTGCGTGGTACGTGTGGTGTGGGGCCGTGGGCCGTGGGCCGTGGGCCTTGAGCCGTGGGCCTTGAGCCTTGAGCCGTGGGCCTTGAGCCGTGGGCCGGGCGTCAGTCGGGGTCGGTCGGGGTCGGTCGGGTCAGTCGGGGTCGGTCGTCAGTCGGTGTGGTCACGGGGGCGGGGTCAGTCGCAGGGCATGGTGACGGTCCTCACCGCCGGATCGAAGTCGAATACGGGCAGGATCCTGGGTACTTCTACCCGGACCGTCACCGAGATCTCGTCGTCTCCGTCTCCGCATCCGCCGTGGTCGAAGTCCGCGCCGTCGGCGAGCCAGCCGCTCATGGCGGCCCTGCCCGCCTCCTGGGCGCGGCCGTCGCCGTCCTTGGTCGCCGCCATCCGGGCACCGGCGCGGGCGGCGGTGCCGGCCTGCTGAGCGGTGTAGGCGACGAGGCCGAGCTGGATCGCGGCGAGGGCGACGAGGAGCAGCAGCGTGATGACGCCCGCGTACTCCACGGCGGCCTGTCCCCGGTCGTCGGGTGCCCGCCCCTGAGCGTTCCGGAGCCGACGGGCCGGCAGCCGCTCGTTCCGGAGCCGGCGCTCCCCCGGCCGGGCACTCGACGGCCGAGCCCTCGACAGGCGAGCCCTCAACAGCCGGACGCTCGACGACGTAAGGCTCCACGGCGAGGGCTTCGGCGGCCGGGCGTTCACCGGCGGCGCGTTCGTGGGACGGGCGTTCCGGGGCCGCCTCATCGGTCCGGGTCCTCGTCGGGCGCGCCGGCCTCGCCGCGCACGGTGAGGGGGAACGAGACGCTGCCCGGGAAGAGGACGGGGACGCGCAGTCCGATGGTGGCCAGATACATGTCGCCCACCGCACGGCAGGAGGTTTCAGCCCCTCTCCAGGCGGACGGAAGGTCCTCGCGCGCCGCCGCCGCGCAGGCGGCCGCACCGCCGACCGCGCCCGCCCGCGCGCCCGCGTCGGCCGCGTTGCCTGCCAACGAGAGGGTGTAACCGGTCAGGGCCGCCTGCCACAGCAGCGCGAGGGTCACCAGGATCAGCGGAACCGTACCGGTGAACTCGATGGCGGCCTGCCCTCGATCCTCCCGGAGCCAAGGCCCCGAGCCCGTCCCGTCGCGGCCGGACCGCCGGCGCGGCAGGCGGCGCGGCAGGCGGCCCGGCCGACCACCCGGACCTCGCTCCGGCCGGCCGCCTGGCACGCGCCTCCGGCCGACCCGCGGCCGCATCCCCCACAGCCCCGTGTCACGCGGGCATCCATGCGTCCTCATGGCTCCATGCGCCCCCTCAGCACCGTCAGCACCACCGGCGCCCTCACCGTGATCGGCGTGGCCGGGGTGACCAGCGCGTCCGGAGTGACCGGCGCTCTCAGCGCCCTCGTCGCGTTCACTTCGACCGCGTCCGTCGCACACCGATCGACCCCCGGTCGCCTCGGAACCTGCCCTGCTTCGGCTCGCCTTCCCCGGCGCGTACGAGCCCCAGTTCGGCCGCGAGCCCCCACAGGGCCTGCTTCACCGCGGACTTGGCCTCCAGATCCTGCATCCGCCCGGCGTCGACGACCGGCTGCAGCTCCTTGAAGCCTGCGGGGACGGCCGTTCTGGCGACCTTGGTGCCGGTGATCTTCTCGATCAGCGGCGGCTGGATCTCGGTGGCGCGGGTGTGCCGGTTGACGACGACGACGGTCTCCTCCGCTTTGCGGATCTGGAGCCGGTCCCACATCCGGACCATGCGTTTCGCCGCCCGTACGGCGACCACATCCGGTGTGGTCACCAGCAGCGTCGTATCGGCCATCTCGATCGCGGCGGCGTTGCCGCCCGTCATCTGCGTGCCGCAGTCGACGATCACGACCTCGTACCGGTTCCGCAGGCCGCTGATGATCTGGCGTACGGCACGGTCGCCGACCTCCTCACCGCGCTCGCCCTCCCCCGGCGCGAGGAGCAGCCCGATCCCGGTCTGGTGCGCGAAGAGGGCGTCCTGAAGCACACGGGGCGATATGTCCTGGATCCCGGCGAGGTCCACGATGGAGCGCCGGTACTGCACATCGAGATACGAGGCGACGTCCCCGGCCTGGAGATCGAGGTCCGCGAGCGCCACCGTACGCCCGGACGCCTGTGCGGCCAGGGCGAGTTGCACCGCCGTGACGGTGGTGCCGACCCCGCCCTTGGCGCCGCTGACGGTGACGACCGTGCCTCCGGGGCCGGTGGAGACGTCCGCGCCGTGGCCGAGATGGCGGCGGACCCCCGTGGACCAGGCCGCCGCGGCCTGCACCCGTTGCGCGAGTTCCTCGTACGACAACGGGAGTCCGATCAGACCGCGCGCACCGGAGTCCATGGCGGCCGAGTAGAGGCCCGGCGCGGCGTCGACCGTCACCAGGACGACGCCGACCGCCGGGAAGCGGAGTGCCACTTCCCGGATCAGTTCGAGCGCGGGGACCGGCCCGATGCGTTCATGGACCAGCACGACCTCGGGCAGTTCTTCGAGGGACTCGGCCGCCAGCCGGGCCAGCATGTCGAGCAGGGCGGTCGAATCACCCACCGGAGCGGCCGGTTCCACATCGGGGAGCTGGCTGAGAAGGGTGGTGATGGACCGGGCCGCGTCGAAGTCGCCGACGGCCGGGACGATGCGTGTGGTCATACAGCACTCACCTGTTCTTGTCTTCATCGAGGGTGTAGGTGCTGTCGCCAGGACGCAATGTGGCGGGGCTCCCCTTGGCGAGAAGGGCCAGCCGTACCGTCTCGGCGAAGGACTCCGCGTACGCCACGCGCTGCGCGTCGGCGGTGCCAAGGGCGAAGGTGATCGGCACCGCCTCGCGGAGGGCGCTGCCGCGGTCGTCCTTCTTGGGTTCGAGCGGGGTGAGGCGGCCGACGTCGATGACCCGCGCGTTGGGGACGATGATCCGGGACTGGTCGTCTTCACTCTTGTCCCGGCCGGAGAAAGTGGCGTAGATATTGACGAGATCGCCCGGCGCGATCTTTCCCGCGACCCCGGTGGCGGCGTCGATCATGATCGCGATCTCCTGCTCACCGGCGGCCAGCGCGGGCCTCTTGACGATCATGTCCTCCTGGAGCAGGGAACCCTTCCTGAGCTGGGTGACGGCTATCTTCCCGCTGACCGCGGACACATCGGTCACGGCACTGTCCGAGAGCCAGCGCCGGGGAATCGACACCTCTTCGAACTGGTTCGGCCGCAGCTCCGTATAGGGCGGCACATCGGCCTTGAGACGGTACGCGGTGACCTCTGGCCCGACCTTCGAATTCACGTCGCTGATCACGGAAATCACACCGGCGAACGCGGCGAGTGCGCAGAGAACCGAGATGAGCAGCAGGATGACGCCTCGGCGTTGGCGTGAATTCATGGGCAGGACAACCTCGTTCGCAGACAGGGACTAGGCCGAGCGGACTGGGGTGGGATGAACTCGGGAGGCACCGGCTGAGGGGGCCCGGGGGCCACAGAAGAAGGCGGAGGAGGCGGAAGAGGCGGAGGAGTACGGGACGGGAGCGGAGCCGGGGCGCGCGCATTCGGCGGTCGGCGGCGGTCGGTGCGGACTGTCCGGCGCCGGTGGCTTCACGGTCCGTAGTACGCGGGTGTTCCATGGCCCCGGACACCGGAATTCTGGTTCTGGTTCTGGTTCTGACTCGGGTTCTGACTCTGACTCGGATCCTGGTTCTGACTCTGAATCGGATTCTGGTGCCGGCTCGAGTTCTGGTGCCGGCTCGGGTTCCGGCTCTGACTCGGATCCTGGTTGGGGTTCGGGCCGTGGCCGCGATGCTGCCCCTGAATCCGGCCCTGCCCCTGAATCTGCCTCTGATTCCGGTCCAGCGTTCTCTGCTCTCCCTGCGTCCCCTGCGCCTGGTGGCCCACCACCGGAGCGATCGGAGCCGAACAGAAACCGCACCGGTCACCGATGAGTTCGATGCCGCACCAGGAGCACACCTCCCTGCGCACGGACGAAACCAACTGGTAGAGCACGGAGATGTCGGGCATGAAGGCGGCGAACTCGATCAGTTTGGCCGTACCCCACCAGGCCGGCGAGTCGGCCGGGAGCGGAGCCTCCTCCACCCCCTGCGTCTGCCACTCGGGGGCCAGTGTCCCGGTGACCCAGTCGGACTGCGCCTGGCCCTTCGCGACCACCATCCGAGTGGCGAATTCGGGCCCGCCGATCGTTGCCCCCGCACCGATCTTGATCAATTCGGGGTTCGGATTGGCCAGTACGCCGAACTGAGCGCCGGGAACCCATGATTTCGCATGGGACTTGAGACTCACCGGCACCCGGTCGAGCCGGGTCACGGAATTGAGCAGTGCGCCCGCATAGACATAGTGCGAGAGCAACCGCGCCGCGGAGGCGATAATTCCCGCGCCGAAGTCACAGATCGACAGCTGCCGCAACTGCCGTACGAGCACGGCCACGCCCAGCGGCGGAAGATCCAGTTTCAGCAGCGCGAGCCGATTGCTCTCCAGCACCGATCTGATGGTGTGCAGCCTGCGTTCATGGGCCACGGGAATCGACGCCGGATAGAGCACGACCGCATAGCCGTACTGCTCCAGGAGAACGGTCGTGGCGGCGAGCGCGGCGTCCAGCGGCTGAGCGTCGGGGGACGGAAGCAGAGCCGCCGTCGGTGTGTGCTGGTCCATCGGCGGCAGCACCAGATCTGCGCTGGTGACAGCTATTGCGGTCGGCACGCTGGTTCCCCGTTCGACTCCGGTCTCCGGGGGGCCCGTGACCGCAGATACGTACTGCGCTGCTTCTGCATCAGCACTTTATCCACGACTTAAGAGCCAGAGAACACCCTTCCGGAACACAGAGCCCCAACCTGTGCACGCTCCGCACAGGCCAAAGCGGTGGAAAAGGTGATGTTCCCTCACGCTTATGACAGAGATACGCCATTGGCCGGATGGAAACGCGGAAATCAGGCCCCTCCTCCGCCCCGGTTTGGCCGAAAACCGATGATCCCTCCCCTTCGGGGCCGATGGACAACCCACCGGGGTAATCGGCGTCAGAGGGCTTGACAACTGGATTGGTCTGGACCAGTTTTACGACCAGCGGTGGCCACCGTTCCCAATCCCCACCTCCTCCCCCCCAACTCCCCCACTGGAGGCAGCACGTGGACCCCACCACACGCTCGCGGAGATGGCTCGGCGGAGCACTGGCGCTTGCCGTCAGCGCCGGCCTCTCCCTCGTGGCCTTCTCCGGAAGCGCCCAGGCCGCCGATGTCAATGTCGCCAAGAACGCCGGATTCGAAGCCGGGCTCTCCAACTGGAGCTGCTCGGCGGGCACCGGCGCGAACACCTCGACCCCCGTCCGCACGGGCGCGTCCGCGCTGAAGGCCACCCCCGCCGGAGCGGACCACGCCAAGTGCAGCCAGGTCGTCGCCGTACAGCCCAACTCGACGTACACGCTGAGCGCCTGGGTGCAGGGCAGCTACGTCTACCTGGGCGCCAGCGGAACCGGCACCACCGACGTCTCCACCTGGTCGCCCGGCAGCACCGGCTGGAGCCAGCTCACCACGACCTTCCGCACCGGCGCGACCACCAAGTCGGTCACCGTCTACACCCACGGCTGGTACGGCCAGCCCGCGTACCACGTCGACGACGTGAGCGTCTTCGGACCCGACGGAGGCGGCGGCCAGGACCCCGACCCCGTCGTGCCGCCGGTGCCCACCGGGCTGAGCGCGGGCGCCGCCACCTCCTCGGCCATCCCGCTGAGCTGGAGCCCGTCCACCGGGGCGACGGGGTACAAGGTCTACCGCGACGGCGCTGCCACACCGGTCGCCACCGTCACCACGGCGTCGGCGACCGTGACCGGCCTGACCCCCGACACCGCTTACCAGTTCGCGGTCTCCGCGACCAACAGCGCGGGCGAGTCGGCCAAGTCGGCCACCGTCACGGCGCGCACCCTGCGCGAGGGCCCCCCGCCGCCGCCCACGAAGCACATGGTGACGGGCTACTGGCAGAACTTCAACAACGGCGCGACCGTCCAGAAGCTCCGCGATGTGCAGGCGCAGTACGACATCATCGCGGTCGCCTTCGCCGACGCCACCACCACGCCCGGTGAGCTGACCTTCAACCTCAGCCCGGCGCTCGGCTACGCCAACGTCGCCGAGTTCAAGTCGGACGTGGCAGCGAAGCGGGCCGCGGGCAAGTCGGTCATCATCTCGGTCGGCGGCGAGGTCGGCAACGTCACGATCAACAGCGACGCCTCCGCGACGGCCTTCGCCAACAGCGCGTACGCCCTGATGCAGGAGTACGGCTTCAACGGGATCGACATCGATCTGGAGCACGGCATCAACGCCACCTACCTGACGAAGGCGCTGAGGCAGCTCTCCGCCAAGGCGGGTCCGGGCATGGTGCTCACGATGGCCCCGCAGACCCTCGACATGCAGTCGACCGGTACGCAGTACTTCCAGCTGGCGCTCGCGGTGAAGGACATCCTCACCGTCGTCAACACGCAGTACTACAACAGCGGCGCCATGCTCGGCTGCGACGGCAAGGTCTACTCGCAGGGCTCGGTGGACTTCCTCACCGCGCTCGCCTGCATCCAGCTGGAGGGCGGCCTGGACGCCTCGCAGGTCGGCCTCGGAGTCCCCGCCTCCACCCGCGGCGCGGGGAGCGGCTATGTCTCCCCGTCCATCGTGAACAACGCGCTGGACTGCCTGACCCGCGGCACGAACTGCGGCAACTTCAAGCCGGCCAAGACCTACCCGAACCTGCGCGGTGCGATGACCTGGTCCACGAACTGGGACGCGACGGCCGGCAACGCCTGGTCGAACGCGGTCGGACCGCATGTGCACAACCTGCCCTAACGGCTGACCGTTAGCCGCCGGCGGCCTCCACCCGGAGTACGCCGGCGGCGATCACAACCTGTCGTACGTACCGTCACCCCCACGCCCATGGTCGTACGACGAAAACAGCAGCGCCACCGACCTGTCCCGGTGGCGCTGCTGTGTGTTTCCCGCCCGCCCCCACGCCTCACGCCCCCACCCCCGGCCGTCCTCGCGCCGCGGAGCAGGCACTCTTGACCGGTCCATGTCATGGCCTCACCATGTGCCACACACCGGCACCACACACGTCGCAAGTGAGCTACCCCCCACACTTCAGAGCCAGGAGACCTGCATGCGACTTCGCATACGTGGCAGAGACCGCGACAGAGACCGGAGCACAGGCGCCGACAGAACCACTGACGTCAGAGCCACCGACAGAACTGCCGACGGGACCGCCGACACGACCGGCGGCAGAACCAAGGCCAGGCGCGGCGGCCGGAAGGGCATCACGCTCACCGCCCTGCTGGCGCTCGCCCTGGCGACGACGGTCACCGCCAACGCCGCGCCCGAGAACCCGAAGACCCCGGCCGTCGCCCCGGCCACCGCCCCGGCGGCCGCCGCGGAGGAGCGGATCCGGCAGTACGAGATCGATCAGGTGTCCGGTGTCGCCGCCCGTACGGCGATCGCGGCGACCGGTGTCTCGATCGACGAGGTGGACGGCCGCTCGGTGGTCGTCAGCGCCACCGCGACCGAGGCCAAGCGGCTGCGTGCGCTCGGCCATCGGCTGGCCGCCCTGCCCGGCCCGCCGGCCAGGTCGTCCACCGCCGCCGTCAAGCCCTTCGACTTCCCGTCGGCCGACTCCCGGTATCACAACTACGCCGAGATGAACGCGGAGATCAATCAGCGGATCGCCGCCTACCCGAACATCATGAACAAGCGGGTCATCGGCAAGACGTACCAGGGCCGGGACATCGTCGCCATCAAGGTCAGCGACAACGTCGCCGCCGACGAGAACGAGCCCGAGGTCCTCTTCACCGCCCACCAGCACGCCCGTGAGCATCTGACCGTCGAAATGGCGCTCTATCTGCTCCGCGAGCTGGGCGAGGACTACGGCACCGACCCACGGATCACCAACGCCGTGAACGGCCGCGAGATCTGGATCATCCCGGACGTCAACCCGGACGGCGGCGAGTACGACATCGCCACCGGCTCCTACCGGAGCTGGCGCAAGAACCGTCAGCCCAACACCGGTTCGTCGGCCGTCGGCACCGACCTCAACCGCAACTGGAACTACCGGTGGGGCTGCTGCGGCGGCTCGTCCGGATCCGCCGGTTCCGACACCTACCGGGGCCGCGCGGCCGAGTCCGCGCCCGAGGTGAAGGTCGTCGCCGACTTCGTCCGCAGCCGGATCGTCGGCGGCAAGCAGCAGATCAAGACCGGCATCGACTTCCACACCTACAGCGAACTGGTGCTCTGGCCCTTCGGCTACACCACCGCCGACACCGCGCCCGGCATGACCCAGGACGACCGGAACGCCTTCGCGGCCGTCGGCGGGAAGATGGCGGCCAGCAACGGCTACACCGCCGAGCAGTCCAGCGATCTGTACATCACGGACGGCTCGATCGACGACTGGCTCTGGGGCAATCAGAAGATCTTCGGGTACACCTTCGAGCTGTATCCCAAGGGCTTCGCCGGAGGCGGCTTCTACCCGCCCGACGAGGTGATCGAGCGCGAGACGAGCCGGAACCGGGACGCCGTTCTCCAACTGCTGGAGAACTCCGACTGCATGTACCGGTCCATCGGCAAGCAGCAGCAGTACTGCGCCTCCTGAGCCGGGATCCGTCCCCGGTCGAGTGATCCCCGAACCCCTCCGCCTGTGGCACAACCGGCCCTGTGTGGCGGCCTGTTGAACCGGTACGCTGACCGGATGCCACGGCGGGGGGAATCGGCGACATGACGGGGACCGGACAGCGTCTGCTGCCGCTCGGCGGGGACGACCCGGCCGGACTGGGTCCGTACGAACTCCTCGGCCGGCTCGGTTCCGGCGGCATGGGCCGGGTCTATCTGGCCCGGTCCACGGCGGACGGCCGGCTCGCCGCCGTCAAGACGCTGCTCGCCGAGGGCGCGGTCGGCGACACCGACCGGCGGCGGTTCGCCCGTGAGGTCGCGCTCGCCGGACGTATCGACAGTGTGTACACGGCGAAGGTCCGCGACGCCGACCCGGAGGCCGAGCGCCCCTGGATGGCCATCGACTACATCGCGGCCCCCTCGCTGGCCGAACTCGTGCGGGTCGCCGGGGTGCTGCCCGCGCCCGCCGTCCGCTGGATCGCGGCCGGGACGACGGCCGCGCTCTTCACGCTCCACCGGGAGGGAATCGTCCACCGGGACGTGAAGCCGCAGAACATCCTGCTGCCGATGTCGGGCGCGAAGGTCATCGACTTCGGCATCTCGCATTCCACCGACATCACCCGGACGACGCTGACCCTGGGCACGATCGCCTTCACCTCCCCCGAGCAGGCCAGGGGGGAGGAGTCCACCGCCGCGTCGGACGTCTACTCGCTCGGCGCGACCCTGTTCCATCTCGCGGTCGGCAGACCTCCGTACCCGGAGGGCGAGGACACCCTGCGGCTGCTGGCCAGGGTCTCGCGCGGCGACCTCGACCTCACCGGGCTGCCCGCCGCTCTGGCCGACATCGTCCACCACTGCCTGGCCGTCGAACCCGGCGACCGCCCGCAACCGGGCGATCTGCTGGCCCGGTTCGCCACGGAACAGGCCGCTCCCTCGGCCTCCTCGGTCCAGCAGCAGTGGCTCCCGGCGAGCTGGGCGCGGCTGATCGAGGAGTACGCGAGCGAGGGCGAGGAACTGGCGGGCGCGACGCCCAGGGTGGCGACGGTGCCGCTGCGGGGAGCACACCGAGTCGGTAGTCCGCAGGCGCCCCCGGCACGGGAGACCACGCCGGTGCCCTCACCGCCGGTGCCCTCGCCGCCGGCACCGGCACCGGTACCGGCGGTCACGCCCCCGCCGGCGGGTCCGCGTCCCGGCGGTGCGGGGGCCTTCGGCCCGCCCGTCGCCGTTCCGGTCGCCGAGGCGCTCACGGTCGACGGCTCTCCTCATGCGCGCGGGGCCGACGCGCCCACACCCCCACCGGATGCCGAGCGCCGGCCCGCCGCCACGTCCGCCGCGGCCCGCAAGCGGTTCCTGACCTCCGGACCGGGTCAGCTCCTCGGGGCGCTGATCATCGCCGGGCTGATCCTCGCCGCCATCTATGCCCCACGGGCCCTCGGAAGCAACGGCAGTGGCGGCAACGGCGGCGACGACAGCGGCCCCAAGGTGACTTCGCCGGTCCGGGCAGGTCAGTGTCTGGGTTCGCCGAGGTCGCTGGACCCGCTGCCCTGCGGCGACGACCAGGGTCTGGCCCCCTACCGTGTCACCGATGTCGTGCGGCAGCCGGACGGAGATCCCTCGACCGCGCCCTGTCCTACGGGAGTGCAGCGGGACCAGGCGATCCACTCCATCGCCGGTGTGCGGACGGTCGTCTGCGTAGAACTTCGCTGACCGCGTGAGCCGAAGGCGTGACCGTACCGGCCCGGAGCGCCGTACCGATCCGCCGTACCGGCCCGGAACCGCCGTATCAGTCCAGGACCGCCAGCGCGTCGATCTCGACCAGCAGACCGGGGGGCAGACCGACGTACACCGTCGTACGCGCGGCGGCGGGCGCCTTGAGACCCTGCTCCTCGAAGTAGGCGTTGTAGATCTCGTTCATCTCGGCGAAGTGGTCGACGTCCGTGAGGTAGACGCGCACCATCATCACATCGTCCCAGCTCGCGCCGCCCTCCTCCAGGATCGCCTTGACGTTGGCGAACGTCTGAAGGGTCTGTTCGCGCAGATTCGGTCCGGCGGGCGTCGGAGCCTGGCCCTCCACCGCCGGGAGGAAGCCGACCTGACCGGCGACCTGGAGGATGTTGCCCTTCCTGACGCCGTGGGAGAACTTGGCGGGCGGGACGGTGTGGGTGGCGGGGGTGATCGCGATCTTCTCGGTCATCGGGCTACCTCGGCTTCTGTGGCTGTACGGATTGACGGCTGGAACGGCTGGAACGGCTGGAATGGTTTGACGGCTGGAACGGCTGGAGCGGTTTGACGGCTGGAACGCCGGGACGGCTTGTGCGACGCGACGCGACGCGACGACGTGGGCGACATGACGACCACGACGTCGCGGCCGAAGCGCCTTTCGCGGTGGATCCCCCATCCGGCGGCGGGTTCAGTGCGGGGTCACGGATCCCGAGTACTCCCGGCTGATGGTGTCGGCGGTCCGGCGGACCAGCGGAAGCAGAGTGAGGAGTTCCTCCGCCGTGACGACGACGTTCGGGGCCGAGACCGACATCGCGGCGACGACCCGGCCCGCCGCGCCGCGGATGGGCGCGCCGATGCAGTTGATGGACGCCTCGTGGCCGCCGAGGTCGGCGGCCCATCCCTGGTCGCGTACGGCCGCGAGTTCCTTCAGGAACGCGGCGGCGTTCGGCGTCGAACGGGACGTGTACATCGGGTAGTCGAGCTTCTCGGCGACCAGCCGCCGCTCGGACTCGGGCAGATCGGCGATGAGGAGTTTGGCGACGGCGGCGACCGTGATCGCGACGGGCTTGCCGACCCGCGAGTACATCCGTACGGGGTACCGGCTCTCGACCTTGTCGATGTAGAGGACCTCGCTCTCCTCGTACACGGCGAGATGGACGGTGTGCCCGATCTGTCCGTTGAGGGTGACGAGATGGGGGTGCGCGATCTCGCGGACGTCCAGATTCTCGACGGCTTCCTGCGCCAGCGCGAACAGCCTGGCCCCGAGGCGGTAACGCTGGTCCTGCTGGCGGTAGACCAGTCCATGGTCGTGGAGCGTACGCAGCAGCCGCAGCGCGGTGGACTTGTGCACCCCCAGGCTCTGGGCGACCCGGCCGAGGTCGGCCGGCCCCTGGGCGAGCAGGGGAAGGATGCTGAGCGCGCGATCGACGGTCTGACTCATGACGTACGTACCTCCTCATCCACGGCTGAGGTCCAGCCGGGACCCAGTCGAAGTGTGCCCCAGGCGGCGTCGTCGAGCGCCGCGAGGCGGTCCGCGTGCGCGGTCGCGGGCGGTGTGCCGAGATCTTCGCGAACGGTGAGGGTCGCGGCCGCCATGAGATGACCGTGGCGCAGCCGGTCCCGGAGGGGCAGCCCTCGGAGCGTGGCGGAGAGATATCCGGCGGCGAAGGCGTCTCCGGCCCCGATGGGGGCGACCACCTCGACGCGGGGGGCGCTCACGAAAACAACGACGTCGCCGCCGTCGCCGCCGGGCTCAGGGTGGCCCGTGACCCCCCGGTCGCTGTAGGCCCCGCCGACGCCCTCTGCGTTCCCCGCCCCGCCCGCGTGTACGACGCCGTCCGCGTACTCGGCCCCACCAGACCCAGCGCCCCCGCCACCCCCTGCGCTCCCCGCGTTCCCCGCCCGACCGTGACCGTTCGCCCCGCCCGGCGAGGACCCGCGCCCCGCGCCGGCGCTCCCCCCGGAAGCCCGAGGCCCGCCGATCCGCCCCGACTCGTACCCCGCCGCGTCCCCCGACTCGTACCCCGCCCCGTCCTCCGCCTCGTGCGCCAACGAGCCGCCTCGCCCCCGCGCGAACACCGTCGCTCCTCGCCCCCCGTGCTTCACCACCACCGCCTCCGGCTCCGGAATCGCCTCCCGGATCGCCGCCGCGCCGCGGACGCCCCACGCCGCCTCCGCCTCGTCCTCGCCGACGAAGACGAGGTCGGCGCCGCGCGCGAGTTCGAGGAGGACGTTCGCGGCGGCGGGCTCGGGCCACAGCCGGGGCCGGTGGTTGACGTCGAAGGAGACCAGCGGCCGGCCCGCGCGCGGCCGGGTGAGCCGGCGCATCAGGGCGAGGCAGTCCGCGGAGAGGGCGGCGGTGATGCCGGAGAGATGGAGGATCCGCGCGCCGGTGACGTCCGCGGTCGCGACCGTGTCCGGGGACATCGCGGAGGCCGCCGATCCGGCCCGGTAGTAGACGACCTCGTGCTCGTCGGTGGAGCGGTCGGCCGCGGTACGGAAATAGATGCCGGTGGGCCTGCGCGGATCGCGGCCGACGGCGGAGGTGTCGACTCCGTACGCCGAGATCGCGCGGATCAGATGATCGCCGAAGCCGTCCGCGCCGACCCGGCTGACCCACTTCGCCCGGTGCCCGGCCGCCGCCAGCGCGCACGCGACATTGGACTCCGCGCCACCGATCGCGCGCGCGAAGGAGGGAACGTCGGCGAGGCGTCCGGGGCGTGAGGGAACGAACGTGACCATGGACTCACCGAGGCAGATCACCTCCGCGGCATCCGCGACGTCCGCGCTCGCGGTTCCGGTCACGCTGCTCACCCTGGGGCTCCTCGCGGGGTCTGGGGCCGTCGGGTCCATTGACCCGGCACTGCGCCGGATGTTAGACAGCATTGCGCGATATACGCAATGAGCGTTGCGCATCTTGCAATGGCGAGACCAGTGTTGCCACGGCCACACCAGAGGGAGACATTCATGCCCGCCGATCAGCTCGGCCCGCTCCGGCACGAGCGTGTCGATCACCGGTTCAAGGCGCTCCCGCCGGATGCCGACGGCCTGACCGTCGCCGAGCTGGCGGCCGAGCGGCGCTCCCTGTTCACCGGCGGCTTCACCACACCCGTGCTCGCGCTCTCCGCCGAGTCCGTCGAGCACAACCTCGCGCTCCTCCAGACGTACTCCGAAAGCCACGGCCTCGCGTTCGCCCCGCACGGCAAGACCTCCATGTCGCCGCAGCTCTTCGCCCGCCAGCTGGAGCACGGAGCGTGGGGCATCACCGCCGCCGTGCCCCACCAGGCTCGCGTCTACCGCGCCCACGGAATCCAGCGGATCTTCCTCGCCAACGAGGTCGTCGACGCCGCCGCCCTGCGCTGGATCGCCGGAGAGCTGAGTCGGGACCCGGACGTCCGGTTCGTCTGCTACGCCGACTCCGTACGCGGTGTCGAGCTGATGAACGCCGCCCTCACCGAGGCGGGGCCGTCCCGCCCCCTCGACGTCGTGGTCGAGCTGGGCGCGGGCGACGGGGCCCGTACCGGCGCCCGTACGGAGGCGGAGTGCGCCGCCGTCGCCGACGCGATCGCCGCCGCACCGGCCCTGCGCCTCGTCGGCGTGGCCGGCTACGAGGGCGAGGTGCCGGACGCCGCCCCCGAGCGGGTACGCGCGTGGCTGCGCCGGCTCGTCGCCCTGGCGGTCGCCTTCGACCGGGCGGACCGGTTCGCCGACAGCCCCGACATCGTCGTCAGCGCGGGCGGCAGCGCCTGGTTCGACGCGGTCGCCGAGGTCTTCGCCGACATCCCCGGCCTCTCCCGTCCCGTGGTCAAGCTGCTGCGATCGGGCGCGTACGTCTCCCACGACGACGGCCACTACCGCCGCCTCACCCCCTTCAACCGGGTCCCCGGCGAAGGCGCTCTCCAGCCGGCGTTCCGCCTCTGGGCGCAGGTCGTCTCCCGCCCCAGCGCCGGGCAGGCGTTCGTCAACGCGGGCAAGCGGGACGCGGCGTACGACCTGGACCTGCCCGAGGCCCAGGTCGTACGCGACGCCCGGACCGGCGAGATCCGCCCGGCCGCCGGTATCGAGATCAGCGGTCTGTCGGACCAGCACGGCTGGGTGCGCACGGCCCCAGACGCGGACCTCGAAGTCGGCGACTGGATCGGCATGGGCCTCTCCCACCCCTGCACCTCCTTCGACAAGTGGCAGCTGATCCCGCTGGTCGAGGCGGACGGCACGGTCACCGACTACATCCGGACGTTCTTCTGATGGATCTGCTCATCCGGGACACCCGCGTCGTCGACGGCACCGGCCGGGACTCCTACCGCGCGGACGTCGGCCTCCGGGACGGCAGGATCGCCGCGATCCGCCGCGAGGGCGACCCACGGCTGACCGCCGTCCGCACCCTGGACGCCGCCGGTCTCGCCCTGGCCCCCGGCTTCATCGACATGCACGCCCACAGCGATCTCGCCCTGCTGCGCGACCCCGCGCACGAGGCGAAGGCCGCGCAGGGCGTGACCCTCGAAGTCCTCGGCCAGGACGGACTGTCGTACGCCCCCGTGGACGACCGCACCCTCGACGGCGTCCGCCGGGCGATCAACGGCTGGAACGGCGGCGGCCCCGGCGACACCTCCGTCGACTTCGACTGGCGTACGGTCGGCGAGTATCTGGACCGCCTCGACCGGGGCATCGCCGTCAACGCCGCCTATCTGATCCCGCAGGGCACGGTCCGCATGTACGCGGTCGGCTGGGAGGACCGCCCCGCGACCCCCGCCGAACTGGCGCGGATGAAGCAGCTGGTCGCCGACGGCATGGAGCAGGGCGCGGTCGGCATGTCGTCCGGGCTGACCTACACCCCCGGCATGTACGCGCCCGACGCCGAACTCACCGAGCTGTGCCGGGTGGTGGCCTCCTACGGCGGCTACTACTGCCCGCACCACCGTTCGTACGGAGCGGGCGCGCTCACCGCGTACAACGAGATGGTGCGGCTCACCCGCGAGGCGGGCTGCGCCCTCCATCTGGCCCACGCCACCATGAACTTCGGCGTCAACAAGGGCCGCGCCCACGAACTGCTCGCCCTCCTCGACCGGGCGCTCGACGACGGCGCGGACATCTCCCTCGACACCTATCCGTACACCCCCGGCTCGACGACGCTCGTCGCGGTGCTGCCGAGCTGGGCGAGCGAGGGCGGCCCGGACGCGGCACTCGCGCGGCTGCGGGACGAGAAGGTTTCCGAGCGCGTCCGCCACGATCTGGAGGTGACCGGCTCCGACGGCTGCCACGGCGTGCCCGTCGACTGGGACACCATCGAGATCTCCGGGGTGACGGACCCCGCCCTCGCCCCCTATGTGGGGAAGACGATCCGGCGGTCGTCCGAGGAACGGTCCGAAACCCCCTGGGCCACCGCCCGCCGGCTCCTCGTCGAGGACCGGCTCGGTACGACGATCCTCCAGCACGTCGGCCATGAGGAGAACGTCCGGGCGATCATGCGCCACCGGGTCCACACGGGCGGCAGCGACGGCATCCTCCAGGGCGAGAAGCCCCACCCCCGCGCGTACGGCACCTTCCCGCACTATCTCGGCCGGTACGCGCGTGAACTGGGCGTCCTCTCCCTGGAAGAGGCGGTCGCCCATCTCACCTCCCGCCCGGCCGCCCGGCTGCGGCTCACGGACCGGGGCCTGGTCCGCCAGGGCTATCGCGCGGATCTGGTCCTCTTCGACCCGGCGACGGTCGCGGCGGGCTCCACCTTCGAGGCCCCGCGCACGCTCCCCACCGGGATCCCGTATGTGCTGATCGACGGCAGATTCGTGATCGAGGACGGCAGGAGGACAGACATCCTGGCGGGCCGCTCCGTCCGCCGCGTACCGCGACGGAACGGCTGAGCGCATGCGGGCGGGCCCGGACCCGCCCGCGTCCGCCCCGAGCCCGTCCCGAGCCCGCCCCAAGAGCTGTGGCCGTACGCGCTCACCGGCCCCGCGCGGCAGATCCCTTGCCCCCGCGGCCCGGAAATACCCCCCACCCGGCGTCGCCGGTCAAGCCCCCTCCCCGACCCCTGCGCGAAACCACCCTCGCGAGTGACGACTTTGGTCCTCTTCCGTTACCCCCCTCGGGTCATGGCGTTGACAACGTGAAGGCCGCAGGTCCTCTGTGGCCCCGATGTTCTGATCTGCAAGGAGAATTGATGTCGCGTATCGCGAAGGCCGCTGCCGTCGTCGTCGGCTCGGGCGCCATCCTGGCCGGCGGAGCCGGTCTGGCCGCCGCCGACGCCGGAGCGCACGGTGCCGCCGCCGGCTCCCCCGGTGTGCTCTCGGGCAACGTCGTCCAGGTGCCCGTGCACGTCCCGGTCAACGTCTGCGGCAACACGGTGAACGTGATCGGTCTGCTGAACCCGGCGTTCGGCAACACCTGCGTCAACGGCTCGGGGTTCAGCGCCTACGGCCACTGACCCATCAGCGCCGAGGGCCTCACCTTCCGGAGGGAAGGTGAGGCCCTCGGTCGTCGCCGGACCCGGTCCACGCACAGCCCGCGGGCCGGTGGACCGGTGGGACTCACGGCCCGCCTACTCGTAACGGTAGTGACGCGTGTGATCCAGGAGCGCCGACGGCTTCACATCCCACGGCGGTATCGGCTCGTCCAGCGCGAAGACCCGACCGTGCTGCGGATCGCCCTGAGGCAGCCGGGTACGGGGCTCATAGCCGGAGCGCGGGTGCTCCCGCTGCCAGCGGACCCAGAGCAGATCCATATAGGCGTGGTGGAGCCAGAAGACCGGGTCGTTGGGCGAGGTCGCGCCCAGCATCAGACCGCCCACCCACCGGTGCACCCGGTTGTGGTTGCGCCACCGCTGGCCGTCGCCGGTGTTCCACCCCTCGATGACGTTGCGGAATCCGGTCCGCACGGTGGAGTCCCAGGGAGCCGTGTCGTACCGGGTCTCCTTGAGCGCCCTGGCCACATCGTCCTTGGTGGGCAGGGACACCGGGTTCGACGGGCGACCGAGGTCGCGGGTGAGGTACCGGCCGTCGGTGATCCCGGAGTCGATGCGCCAGTTCCCGTTCGTGTACGCGAACGGCCCGGTCATCACCTGGCGGTCTCCCGCCCTCCCCGTACCGCCGAGGAAGTCCTCCGCCCACAGCGACGACGCGGGCGAGTCGTCCGTCGTCCAGTCCCAGTACGGGATCGTCACCCCGGAGTCGACCTTCTGGAGCGCACGCTCGAACTCCAGCAGGTATCTGCGGTGCCAGGGGAAGAACGAGGGCGCCATATGGGCCGCCCTGGGGCGGTCGTCGCCGTCGGGGACGTAGAAGTCTCCGTGCATCCTGACGAACTCGTCGTACTCTCCCGAACGTTTGAGCGCCAGCAGCGCGTCGACGAGCCGCCGTTTCTCCGTACGGGTGAGATTCCGCTGGTTCTTACGCGTGTACACCTGTGCCGTCCCTCCTCGTGGGCCGCTTCAGTGACCGTGCGACGGCGACATCGAGAGGTGGGCGGCCCCCAGTTCGTCGACGGCGGCACGGGCCGCCTCGCGCAGCGTCGGGAACGACTCGTAGTGGTTGACGAGGCTGAGATAGCCGCCGTCGGCCCGGCGCATGATCGGCAACGGTCTGCCGTCGATACGGACCTCGACGCTCGGCGCGGCGACGTCCCGGACGTCCCGCGCGTCCCGTGCACGCCGTGCGCTCCGTCCCGACCAGGTACTCCAGGTGGTCCGGGCACTCCACGCGTTCCGGGTGTCCTGGGTGCCGCCCGCGGGGATCGGCACGGTCGCGCGGCCCTCGATACGCCGGCCGCGGTACATCTCCGTGAACCGCTCGGGCTCCGGCTGCCCGCCGGCCTTCCGTTCCCCGTCCTCGGCCGCCGGGGCCGGTGTCCCGATGCCGAGCAGAGGGGCGAGCGCCCCGGCCGTCCCCGCGACCACACCGAGCGAGAACAGCGCGCGCAGCGCGATGCGGCGGGTCACCCAGCGGGAGCCGGGACGGTCGGGGATCGGCATGAGGTCGCCCTTCGACGTAGCCGTGCATCGACCCTGTCAACGAGAGGACCGCGAAAGGGTTCCTCTTACGGGTGGCCCGGATGTACGACTGTCACTTCGCGTTCCGCCGGGTGCCCCGTCCGCCGCCTGTGACCGCGCCGAGCGTCAACCGCTGCGGGAGAACGATCCGGACGGCCGGACCGGCGGAGTGATCCCCTGTTCGCAGCAGCGGCCGCCCCGGCCGGCCCCGCCCGGACCCATGCGGATCCCGCGAAGGGGGTAATTCGCCGTCTTCCGGGCCGTTCTGGTCATCGGGTGGCCCCTCGCTGGGCCAGCATG
Source organism: Streptomyces sp. NPDC004838 (assembly GCF_053600955.1). Classification (NCBI taxonomy): domain Bacteria; kingdom Bacillati; phylum Actinomycetota; class Actinomycetes; order Kitasatosporales; family Streptomycetaceae; genus Streptomyces; species Streptomyces sp. NPDC004838. The sequence continues at coordinate 66,098 of NZ_JBSGAW010000008.1, forward strand.
GCCGCCCGAGCATTCAGGAGGTTTGTGGCCATGGAGTTTCCCGTACAGGCGTCCCCGCACCGTGCGGCGGGCGGGAGGGCTGTCGATCTCGACGACCCGTCGTTCTGGCGGCTGCCGCGCTCTCGGCGGCTGGAGTCCTTCGCGCGGCTCCGCACACTCGACACCCCGGCCCGCTTCGGCACGGGGCCCGGCTTCTACGCGCTGGTGAAGCACGCCGACGTCCAGGAGGCGAGCCGCAGACCGACGGAGTTCACCAGCGCGCCGGGGGTCACCACCCCGGAACCGGCCGGCTGGGCCAAGGTCCTCTTCGGCAACTCCATGGTCAACATGGACGGAGCCGAGCACGCCGCGCTCCGCGGAATCGTCTCCCGCGCCTTCACGCCACGTCTGCTCTCCGCCGCCGAGGACAATGTCCGGGCGGTCGCCGCGCGCATCGTCGACGAGATGATCCGCGACCGACCCACGGATTTCGTGACGTCCGTCGCCTCCCGGATGCCCTTTGAGATCATCTGCGATCTGATGGGAATTCCGCGGCGCCACCGCGACGAGATCGCCCGCAGAATCGACGAGGCATCGGAGAATGTGGGGGTGGAGCGCCGGAAACTGCGGATTCCGGGGCGTGGACTGCGCGGACTGGCCCATATGCAGCTGGTGATGGCGAAACTCGCACGCGAGCGCCGGCGCAATCCCGAAGACGATCTGATTTCGGCACTGGTGTGCGCCGACATCGACGGTCAGGCCCTTTCCGCACGCCAACTCGGCGCCTTCTTCTCCCTGCTGCTGGTCGCGGGCGTGGAGACCACGCGCAACGCCATCGCGCACGGGCTGGCGCTGCTCTCCGGACATCCCGATCAGCGCGCCCTGCTGATCGACGACTTCGAGCGGTACGCGGACGGCGCGGTGGACGAGATCGTCCGCCACTCGACCCCGATCATCCAGTTCCGCCGCACCGTCGCCGTCCCGTGCGAGCTGGGCGGCCGGACCTTCCTCCCCGGCGAGAAGGTGGTCCTCTTCTACGCCTCGGCCAACCGCGACGAAGCGGTCTTCGAGCGGCCCGACACCTTCGACATCACCCGGTCCCCCAACCCCCATCTGGGATACGGGGGCGGCGGCCCGCACTACTGCCTGGGCGCGCATCTGGCCCGCCAGGAGATGAAGGCGCTCTTCCACGAACTCCTCACCCGCCCCCAGGGCCTGCGCGCGATCGCCCCGGCGACCCTGGTCGACTCGAACTTCGACAACAGGGTGCGCGCCCTGTCCTTCACCTTCGACTGAGGCACACGTTCAGCGGATCGGCGGCGCGGTGGAACGCCGGGGCGGTGGTCGGCAGCGCAGGGGAACGCCGGGGCGGTGGTCGACGGTCCGTCGCCGGGGCGGGCGGGCGGCGCGTGCGCCGAGCCCGGCGTACGCCTCAGCTCCTGAGCCGGCTCACCCTCAGCAGCACATGCGCCGCCCCCATCAGCGTCTCCTCGTCGCCCAGGAACGCCTGCAGGGTCTCCTCGGACACGGGCTTCCCCGGCACCGCCTCGGGCCACGGGCGGCTCGCCACGATGAGATGCGCGTGCCCGCGCCCCTCCGTCGCGGCCAGCCACTCCTGGGGGGCGGGACACTGCGCGCTCACATACGGCATGTTGAGAACGGCCTGGCCGCCCTCGACGAGCAGCCGGATCGGAGAGTTCACGGAGGCGGGAGTCGCGTCGGAGAGGTCGCCCCTCTTCAGGCCGCATGCGTCGATGAGTCCCAGAAGCGCCGCTTCACCCGCCTCCGTACCGCCGTTACCGTCCCCGAGCGAGTAGAGGAGGAGATACGGCATATCGTGACCGGCTTCGGGATCGCCGGTCCAGGCGAGTACGGAAAGCGTGCCCAAATGGCTGCGCTGAACGGTGTTCTTGGTGGAGTGAGCAGTGGTCATGGCTCGGCACCCTAATGCCCGGCCGGCCTTCGCCACCTCATGCGTTCACCTGGATGGATGACCCTGGAGTTGCCAGGTCGCGGTTGCCTTTCCGAGTGAGCTGTGGAAACGCACGATCCGCGTGTTCTCCGGTACTTCGAAGACCAGCCAGCCCTGCACGGGGTCACCGACCGCAAGACTGTTCCATTCCAGGGCGAGCCCGGTGGTGATCTCCCCTGATTTCACGGCCGGATAGCGTTTCCCCTTCTCGTCGGCGACCCATGTCCTCGTACCGCCGGCGTCGAAGGTCCGGCCGCCCACATTGACCACGGTGACGTCGACGCCGAACCATCGCGTTCCGGCGCGGGGCCGCGGGGCGGTGCCCTTCGCGGGGCGCAGGGCCACCGCGGGGTCGACGGACGATCGCACGGAGACGCGCAGATGCTCGCCGAACGTGCGTCCGTCGAGTTCGACCGTATCGCCGACCCAGGCCGGCTCTTCGGCGCTTCCCTTGTGGTCGAGGACCGCCCGCGACGCCTCCGCCGCACGGGGCGCGGACCGTCCGCCGAAAGCGTCGGCGGCACTCTGACAGGCGGTGGTTCCCAGCGCGAGCGCCGACAGCAGCAGCGCGGAAGCCATGTGTCGCATCGGTCGGTCCCCTCGGGCATGCCGTTTTTCCGAATCATCACGGCCTTCTCCGCCGAACCGGCCGATGTGGGCGACGATCGGTGCCCGTGTCGTGGAACGTGCACCCCAAAGAGTCATCGGCGTACGCGGAGCGCGCGGAACACGGGCACGCACGCCATCACTTCGATCCGTGCCTGCTTCAAGTCGCCGTGCGGGCGGGGAATCCAGCGCATGCGGCCGGAACACACGCCGCCGGGCTCGAAAAATCGTTCCTGCGATACCCCGTGCTCCCCTCCCGGCAGTGACTTCGCCTTCCGGGCTCACGTTGGCTGTCGTATGACAAGGACATCCGCGCCTGCCCGTTGGCAGCGCGTCCCGACGCCCTCGGCTCCGAACCCGGCCCCGAGCGCGCACCCGGACCAGACGCCCCGCCCGGTGGGTCCGCCCGCCGGCGGTGTCCCCATCTACGAACAGCTCGTACGGGAGTGGTCCACCGCGGGCCGGACCCTGCCGGGCGCGACCGATCTGGAGTGGTCCCGGCTGGTCCGGTTCCCACCGCCCCAGGCGGGGCCGCCCGATCACCTCACCGGCTCGTTGCACTCGCACCGGGGGTGGCTCCACATCAACCGCCATCCGGCCTGACGGCCCGTGAGCCGTGGCACGGGACACGGGACGCGGAACACGGGACGCGGGACGCGGGAACCGGGACGCGGCAACCGGGATGTGCGCACGCGGACGGCACCACGGCGGGTGCCCGGTTCGGGCGTCAGCCCTCCCGTACCGGCTGTGTCGCGTCGGCCGAGGGGGCCGGGCGCGGAAGCCGTGCGACGGCCCTGCCGCGCAGCCGTCGGCGTACCCCGGCGACCAGCCGGTGGGCGGTGTAGGTCGCGCCGTGCACGAAGCGCATGGACGGCCCGAAGGTCGGCGCGGTCAGCAGCCCGGCGAAGAACAGCCCCGCGCACGACGACTCGAACCCGGCGCTCAGCTCCGGGGCCCGGCTGCCGCCGACCGCGTCGATCGCCGACCGCAGCGGGGCGTCGAGGAGGCTGAGCCGGCCGAGGTCCGGGGTGAAGCCGGTCGCGGCGACGACATGGTCGGTGTCGACGTCCACGACGGTCCCGTCGGGGGCGTTCAGCGTCAGCCGTACGCGCCCGCCCCTGGTCTCGGCGCCGCGCAGGCTGTGCCCGAGGAGAGCGGGCACCTCACGCTCGTACCGCTCCCTGAGCCACCACGCGCCCGCCGGGCCGAGCGCGGTGCGGGCGATGTGCTCACGGGTGGCGGCGGGGAGCTTCCGTACGGCCCAGGGGATTTCCGACCAGACCCAGCTGGTCCAGCCCGTGCCGAGGCCGCTGTGCGGGGTCCGCAGTGAGCGCCACGGGCCGCGTTCGAGGGGCTCGGGGAGGGTGTTCCAGTTCAGCCGTCCCGTACGGGCGACCAGCCTCGGGCGCGCGCCCGCCTCGCCGAGCAGGGTCGCGGTCTCCAGCGCCGCCTGACCCGCGCCGACGACGGTGACGTCCAGGCCCCGGAAGCGTTCGAGGTCGCGGTGTCCGGTGCTGTGGGACACGTAGGCGGACGGGAGTCCGGTCAGCTGCTCCGGGACGCGGACGAACGGCAGCACGCCGACGGCGAGTACGACCGTACGGAAGGCGTGGCTCTCGCCGTCGGCGGTCTCCACCCGGAAACCGTCCCCGGCCGGGGTGAGGAGGGTGACGGTCCGTTCGTCGACCTCCGGGACCGAGTGCCGCGCGAACCAGAGGCCGTACTCGGTGAACGCGCCGATCGGGAGCGGGCTGCCGTGGACCGTCGCGAAGCCGTGTTCGGAGCCGTACCTGCCGAGCGTATGCGCGCCGGCCGGGTCGGAGAGGTTGGACGACCAGGGCTCCGACTTGAGGAACATGCCCTCCGGCATATGGTCCCGCCAGGACGCCATCGTCCGGCCGAAGACCTTCAGGCTCATTCCGGCCGCCGCCGCGTGTGCGGCTACGGACAGTCCGTAGGGTCCGGCGCCGATGACTGCCACGTCGTACATGTCGCGTTCCTTCGTCAGGCTGGTCGGAGGGTTCACAGGGGTGGGGGGTTCAGGCGTCGGGTCGGGGATGGGATCAGGGGTGGGCGGCCCGGTCGGCCGCGCCCGGAGTGCCGCCGTGACCGTCGGGGATGGTGGTGTCGGTGTTGTCAGAGCTGTCAGGGCTGTCGGGGCTGTCGGGGCTGTCGGTGGCGCTCTCGGGGGCGCGCTGCCGAGGGGGCGGTACGGGAGCGGGCGGGCGACGCGATCGGACGGCGGTGGCGATCCGGCGCATGCCTTTGGCCAGGCCCCTGCCGAGCCAGGCCACCGCCATGGCGAGGAACGGCAGCGGGTCGTCCCCCGCGAACCAGGCGGTCTCCACTCCCGCGCCCGACGCGTCCCGGCCCGGTGTGCGCCGGTCCGGTGCGGGCCGTCGGTCCCTGTCCCGTACGGAGGCGAGCGCCGACAGCAGGGCGTAGTTCTCCGCGACGAACACCCGCCCCGGCCTGACGACCCGACGCGGCACCGGCTGCCCCGTGAGATCGAGGTAGAGGGCCCGTACGACATCGAGGCCGCCCGGATCGGTGAAGAGCCGGAACTGCGCGCCCGGCCGGGGATTGGCGTCCAGCAGCTGATACGTCCCGGTGGACCTGTCACGCCGGAAGTCGAGGTCGAGGATGCCCCGGTACCCGACATGGGAGACCAGCCGCAGAGCGGCCTCCTCCACCTCCGGGTTGGGCAGCCAGCGGCCCTTGGCGGTGAGACCGGTACGCGTCGGCCAGGACAGTTCCTTGCGCCCGCTCCCGCCGGCCAGACAGATATCGCCGTCGCCCGCGCCCGCGCCTTCGCCCCTGCTGTCGCGCGCGCCGTCGCCGAAGTAGCCGTGGAAGAACCAGTCGGTGTCGGGCGCGTCCGGCAGATAGCGCTGGAGCAGCAGTCGGCTTCCGGCGACCTCCGCGCGTTCGAAGAGCGCGCGGGCGGCCCCCGGCGATCTCACCAGGGTCGTACTGCGCAGCCCGGCCGAAGCGGCCGACGAGGTCAGCAGCCAGGGATGGCTCCACTTCGCCACCAGCGGCAGCCCCAGTCTCCGTACCGCGTCGGCGGCTTCGGCCGGGCTGTCCGGGACGACGGTCTCCGGGTACGCGATGCCCGCGTCCGCGCACAGCCCGGCGAGTTCGGCCTTGTCGGCAAGGCGGGCGGGCAGTCCGGCGGGCTGCTCGGGAAAGAGGAAGCGGTCGGTGAGACGGGAAGCGTGCGCGGCGACGCGGATCGCGCTGAGGTCGTCCACCGCGATGAGCACCGCGCGTCGCCCGATCCGGTCCGAGACCCGGAGCAGCGTCTCCACGAAGGCGTCCGGCGTGAGGTCCCCCCGCGGTCTCGGGTGCGTTCGGCGCAGATAGCGGGAGCGGGTCACCGGGCTGCGCGCGGCCTCGACCACGACATGCACCTCGACGCCCGCGCGCCCCAGTGATCTCACGGCCCCGAGGGTGCCGTGGTGAAAGGGGTTCCGGTCGAGGCGTAGCACCAGGGCGGGGAACCCCGCACCGAGGGCACCGAACGGTGGAGTCAACGTCACAACTTTCCCCTGGATGGTCCTGAAAATCGCGTCTCGTGTCGCGAATGGGCTACTGACGGGCCTTCAGACAGTCCGTTGATAAGAAATTCTGTCTACGGTCGAACAGGCCGTCATATCGGCCGTACTGACAGCGTGAACAGCATGAGGAGGTTCCATGACCCGACGGCACCGTCGAACCGGCACCTGTATGGGGACGGTTGTCGCCAGTCTCCTTGTCTCCGTAGCGGTATTCGGAGAGCAAGCGACAGGATTCGGCCGGGCGGAAGCCCCAGCGGGATCCGGAGCGGAAGTCAGGTCGGCAGAGAAGAAGTCCGCCGAGGTCGCCATCGGCGCGTATCTCGATTACGGTCCGGCCGGCGTTGAGCGTATGGCCGAACTGTCGCGCTGGCTCGGCGGCGCGGAACTGAGAGTCGGTCACACCTATCTCCCGGGTGACCAGTGGAGCAATATCGAAGGCGGCGTCGGTTTCCTGGAGGACTGGGCGCGGTGGCGGCGCGGTGCGGACGACCGAATGTTCGTGCTCAATGTGCCCATGCTGGAGCGGAACGAGGACCGCGTGCCCGACCACGAGGTCCGCCGCCTGCTGCGGGCGGGGGCCTCGGGAGAGTTCGATCAGCATTTCCGGAATCTCGCCTCGCGTCTGGTCGGGCTGGGTGTCCCGGACACGGTGATCGTGCTCGGCTGGGAAATGAACGGCACCACCTACACCCATCGCTGTGGCCCGGATCCCGATTCCTGGAAGACGTACTGGAATCGCATCGTCACGGCGATGCGTTCCGTGGAGGGGCAGAATTTCCGCTTCGATTTCGCCCCGAACCGGGGTACGGACGCGATCCCCTGGACCGAGTGCTACCCCGGCGACGACGTCGTCGACATCATCGGAATGGACTCGTACGACCAGGCTCCCGGCCGCACCTTCGAAGAGCAGGCGGCGGCTCCGTACGGGCTTCAGAAGCAGGTCGAATTCGCACGCGAGCACAACAAGGCGATCTCCTATCCGGAGTGGGGGCTTTTCCGGAACGGCGACAATCCCGCGTACATGCGGGGCATGCTGGAGTGGATCGAACGGCACAGGCCGCTGTATCAGACCATCACGGACTACTGTCCGCACGGTGTCTGGCAGTGCGATGACAACCCCCGATCGTCGAAGGTGTTCCGGTCGATGCTCTTCGCGAAGCCGACCGTGCCGGTCGAGCCCACGCCTCCGGTGCCGCCCACACCGCCTGTCGTACCGACTCCGCCGGTCCCCACGCTCCCTCCGACTCCGACTCCGCCGACTCCCACTTCGCCTCCGACTCCTCCTGTGACGCCCACGCCGACACCGACGCCGACACAGCCGCCATCTCCGACTCCCACTCTGACTCCGGCTCCTACGCCGACCCCGACACCGACACCCACTCCGACCGAGACGACGCCCGTTCCGACGCCGACTCCGGAAGAACCGACACCGACACCGACTCCGACACCGACACCCACTCCCACGAACCCGCCGGTCGAGCCGACGCCCACACCGACACCGACCACCACGCCCATGGAGCCGACACCGACTCCCGAGCCCACTCCGACGCCCACTCCGACCGCGACCCCGACGCCCACGCCCACGACCGTCGGACCGGTGGGCGGGGTGCAGCTGAACTCCACAAAGTGGTGTCCTCCGATGGACCTGGGCGATTGGGTCAGCCGGTGGGTGCCGAAAGAGGCGTTCTGCGTGAAGGTCCCGTGGCCGGCCGGCTGGCCGTCCCTGTAGTCCGCCGAGTCGGGCCGCCCGTCGCCGGGCGGCCCGGCCCGAACCGGCAGCCGACTAGGTCGTTTCTGATGGATCAGGCTGGATCAGGGAGCGGGGTCTGGTGCCGTGCATCGCAAGGCGGAGGAGGAAGTCCATGCGGTGGGGGTACCTCCCGGGCCGCAAGGCCCAGGGGGCCATAGGTGACCGACGACAACGCAGCGTGGGGGTACCTCCCGGGCCGCCAGGCCCAGGGGGAGTGCGGTGCCAGGGCACGCGAGCCCAGCAAGATCCATCAGAAGCGGCCTAGCGCCTCCGGGCCAGCGCCCGCCAGTCGTTCAGGCGGCCCCGCCACTCGCGCACGACGGGGAACCGCTCGTCGACGGCGCCCGCCGTGCGGTCACGCCAGTCGGCCCGCGCCGCGTGCAGCCGCAGCACCGGTTCGAGCGCGTACGGAGCCATCAACAGCCGTTGGTTGGCGACCGCTTCGGGACGCCAGTGGGTCTTGTACGGCTCCCTGCCCCTCAGCAGGCTCACCACCCGGCGGCCCGTGCCGGCCGCGTGGTCGGCGTCATGGCGCAGCAGCATGGTCGCGACGTCCACCTTCCTCTCCCGCAGCTCCGGGTGGGCGCCGTAGAGATAGCCGCCGGTCAGCAGCCCCGACAGCAGCGCGACCCCGGCCGCGACGACCCGGCCGTCCATCCGGTACTCGGTGAGCGTCGCACTGCCGTCGCGCACCATCCGCCGGGTCGCCCGCACCAGGTGCTCCGCGAACCTCGGACGCAGATGCTCGACGGTGACCCCTCGGCCGCGCCACTGGAGTTCGTGCAGCCGCAGCAGATGCCCCATGGCGTCGGGGACCCCGTGGTCCGTCACCGGGACGCCCTCGATCTTCAGCGCGTCGATCTTGCGCAGCTTGGCACGTACACGCTGGGCAGGATGGGTCGGCAGCCGCTTGACCAGCTCTTCCATCGGGGCGGCCGGCAGCTCCAGACAGACCGAGTCGGGCAGCCGCTGCCGTCCACCGGTCCACCGCTCGTACAGCCGCTCGGCGGCGGCCCCGGGCCGGACCTCACGCAGATCGATCACCGCGTGCCGTGCGGCCCGCTGAAGCCCCCGTTCCAGCGCGATGACGGCGGCGGTCGTGGTGGCGGCGTTCTCGTCGTCGACGAGGATGTCGCTGTAGTCGGAGATTCCGCCGCCGAGTGAGACGAGCAGCGGCATCGGCCGGTGGACGAGCATCAGCGGCGCGGCGGCGATCAGCCGTCCGTCACGGCGTACGAGAACGATCCGCAGCCGTCCGCCGACCCCGTACGACAGCCACCAGGAGTCCAGCCAGGCGTGGCTCTGGAAGGGGGTCGCGGTGGAGCAGCGGCGCTGGAGGTCGTCCCATTCCGGCCGCAGCCGGGAGAACTCGCGCTGGTCCCGGCAGAGCGTGACGACGATGCCCGCGTGCCGGTCGGAGCGCCCGGTCCGCCGCGCGGGCTGCACGACATGCCCAGCCCGTTCGACGTGCGCGGCGTGTTCGGGGCGTTCAGCGTGTGCGGTCGCTTCCGTGGACGTCATCACACGCGCTCCCGTTCAGCGGTGGTCACCACGTCGGTCGACACGGTCGGCGACGGCACGGCGGCCTCACCCGTCCCACGGGCCCGCCGTGGCCGCACCATCAGGACCAGCCCGCCGATCAGCCCGCCCGCGGACGCGCCGACCGCCGCGCTGATGGGAGCCGACGGCGATACGGGCCTGCGCGGCGTGATGGCCTGGGAGAAGCTCAGCAGTCGTACGCCCGTGCTCTTGGCGACCTGATTACTGCTCACGAAGACCGCGTCGGCCACCGCGTTGGCGATGTCGGCGGCCTCGCTCGGCCGGTTCGAAGTCCCCGTGATCGCGATCATCGGCGAGTCGGGCGACGTCTCCGTACGCACCTGTCCGCGCAGCCGTTCCGCGGACATTCCGGCCGCCACCCGCGCGTACGCGATCGTGGAGTCGCTGGTCGCGATCCGGCCGTACGCCTGGGCGAACCCGAGGGCCGCGCCCGGCTGGGCGTCCTTCGCGGGGACGGCGACGACATAGCTGGTGGCCGCGTACTGGGGCGTCGCCAGCACCCCGTACGCCGCGCCGCACCCCGCTCCCAACAGACAGAAGACGGGCAGCGGCCACCAGCGGGCCCGCGGTCGGGGCCTTGTGGACGAGCGGCTTTTGCGCCGACGCGCGGCGGGCTCCAGCTGGGGCGACTCGGTCATCGGCGTGCTCTCTCGGTCGTTTGGGTGGAGGTGTTGGAGGCGGAAGGCCCGGCGAGGGCCTGGGCGTAGACGTCCATCAGGCGGAGGCCGGCGCGGGCGATGTCGTAGTGCCGGACGGCCGGCGCGGGCGGGAGCCGTGGCGCCCCGGCCGCGGACCGCCCGCGCAGAGCGGCCGTCAACTCCGGGGCCGTACCGCCGAAGCGCTCCGCGCCCGGCGATTGATCCGGTGGCAGATCGTCGATGGCGGGACAGGCGGTGTGCAGTACGGGGAGCCCGGCCGCGAGGGCTTCGACGGCGGCGAGCCCGAAGGCTTCGTCGCGGGACGCGGACACGAAGACGTCGAGGGCGGAGAGGAGGGAGGGGATGCCGGGCGGCGCGCCCGGCCCGGCGTCCGCGCTGCCACCGCCCGCCGGAACCCCGGTTCCACCGCGCGGCGCGGGCCCGTTGCCGTACGTCGCGTCCGTACCGGAGACCCGGGCGAGGTCCGGTCCGGGGTCTGGTGCGAGGCCCGGGGAGCGGTCCGGGGAGCGGCCTGGGGAACGGTCCGGGCCGCACTCGCCCAGGAACCGCACCCTGGCCGTGATCCCCATGTCCGCGGCGAGCCGCTCCAGCGCGGCGCGTTCCGGGCCGTCACCGGCCACCACGAGCACGGCCCGCGGCAGCGCGGCGACCGCCCGCACCAGGACGTCGAAGCGTTTGCCCGGCACGAGGCGGCCGACGCCGCCGACCACGAAGCCGTCCGGGGCGATCCCCAGCCGGGCGCGGACGGCCGAACGGCCGACCGGATCGAAGCGGAACCGGGCCGCGTCGATCCCGTTGGGGACGACATGGACCCGGTCGCCCGGCACTCCCCAGCGGCGGAGCCGCTCGGCCACCGTCTCCGACACGGCGACCGTCGCCGCGCCGAGCCGTTCGGTGGCGAGATAGAGCGCGCGGGCGCCACGGGTGAGCGGGCGGCCCTCGATCTCGGCGTCGCCCAGGGAGTGTTCGGTGGCGACCGTGGCACGGACCCCGGCGAGGCGGGACGCGATCCGGCCGTACACACAGGCCCGGTAGAGGTGGGTGTGGACGAGGTCGTACCGTCCGCGCCGGATCAGCCGGGCCAGCCGGGGCACGGCCGTGAGGTCCCGGTTGCCGCGCATCCCGAGGTCGAAGACCCGGACGTCGTCCGCGCGCAGACCGTCGGCGACGGCACCCGGATTGGTCAGCGTCACCACATCGCAGGGCATCGGCAAGTGACGTAGCAGCAGCCGCAGTTGCTGCTCGGCGCCGCCCACCCCGAGGCCGGTGATGATGTGCAGGGCTCTCACCGGTGCTCCACCAGATGGCGCAGTCGCTTCACCCAGAGCCGTCCGGCCCGGTCGGCCTGGCTGATGTGCGTACGCGGGAGGGCGTACGGGAAGGAGAGCCCGCCGGGCGGGCGGATCGCGCAGCCGTACGCGTATCCGGCGTCGCGGACGGCGGCGACGACCCGTTCGTCGACGGTGCCGTACGGATAGCAGAAGCCCTCCGGGGCCTGGCCGGTCAGCTCGCGCAGCCATTCCCGGCTGCGCCGGCTCTCGTTGCGGAGCACTTCGTCGTCGACGGCTGTCAGATCGACGTGGTATAGGCCGTGCGAGGCGATCTCCGTCCCGGCCTCGGCGGCGGTCCGGATGCCCTTCTCGTCGACGAGCGGTCTGCGCGGGCCCTCGGGATCCCACTCGTTGTCGCCGCCGAGCCGTCCGGGCAGGACGAACAGGGTGGCCGTACAGCCGTGGCTCCGCAGCACCGGCAGCGCCTCGGCGGTGAAGTCCGCGTATCCGTCGTCGAAGGTCAGGCCGACGAGGCCGCGGGCCGTGCCGTCCGCGAGGGCGCGCAGCAGCGCGCCCACCCCGACTCCGGTGAGGCCGTGGCGGCGCAGCCAGCGGAGTTGGAGGTCGAGGCGGTCGCGGGCGACGGTGATGCCGTAGGGGTCGTCGGCGGGGTCGGCCACGGAGTGGTACATCAGGATCCACGGCCGGGCGGTGGGGGTGGACGGCGCGCGGGTCGTCGCCGTACCGGCGGTGTCAGCGGACATGACGGGTGATCCTCTGTCGGGTGAGGGCCAGCAGATGGACGACTTCGGGCGCTCTGACGGCGAGCCCGGTGACGATGAAGACGGCGGGAATGAGCAGAGCCCCGAGGCCGAGGCCGAGGAGCGGGTCGCCGGTCAGCGGGCCCGCCAGCCGTCCCACGGCGGCGGCGACGGCGGCGGCGACGGCGAGGCGGCCGATCGACACGCTGATGGAGCGCACCCGGATGGCGACGGTCCGTGAGCCGAGACCGAAGAGGAGGAGGAGCGCGGTCGTGCTGATGCCGGCCGCGTTGGCGGCGGCGATTCCGTACACTCCCCACGCGCCGACGGCGGCGGACCCGGCGGCGACGGTGACGACGAGGCCCACGGCCATCGCCGCGGCCGGATACCAGGTGGGCCGGCCCGAGGAGAAGAACGGCCGTCCCAGCGCGCCGACCAGGGTGTGGCCGAGCAGCCCGGCCGCGTACACGCGCATCACGGTGGCCGTGGCCTCGGTGTCCCGCGCGTCGAACGCGCCGCGCTCGAAGAGGACTTCGACGATCTGGGGCGCGTAGCCGAGGATGAGCGCGGTGCCGAGGAGGACGACCATGCCCGCGAGCGCGAGGTCGTTCTCGACGCGCCGTCTGGCCCGCTCCCGGTCGCCCTCGGCGATCAGCTTGGCGACCACCGGGAAGGTGACCGTGCAGAACATCAGCGACAGGACCATCGGCATCTGCGCCACCTTCTGCGCGTAGTTGAGGTGGGAGATCGCGCCGCTGGGGAGGGAGGACGCGAGATGGCGCTCGACGAGGACCTGGGACTGGCGGCTGAGGGCGAAGAGGGCGATGGGGGCGAGGACGGCCACTTTGAGGAGTGAGGAGTCAGGGCGGGCGAGGGGGCCGGAGGCGCTCGGGGCGCCGGGCCGGCGGGGGATGCTCGGCGTACCCGGCGTACCCGGCGTACCCGGCGTGCTCGGGGTGCTCGGAGGGCTCTGCTGGTGTTCGCCCTGTCGTGGCACCCGCTCGGCGGGCGCGATCCGCCCGGTGGACGGCAGTCCCGTCACCCGGCTGACGAAGGCGGGCAGTTGGGCCAGGATCATGAGCAGCCCGCCGACCGCGACTCCGGCCGCCGCCGCGCGTACGCCCCACAGGGAGTGCAGCACGAGGGTGGTGGCGATGATGCCTGCGTTGTACGCGACATAGACCGCGGCGGGCGGCAGAAAGCAGCCGTGCGCGCGCAGTGCCGCGCTGAAGTATCCGGCGACGCCGAAGGTCAGGACGGTCAGGGCGGTCAGCCGGGTGCAGTCGACGGCGAGCTGCGGATCGTCGAATCCGGGGGCCAGGACGCGGACGAACTGCGGTGTGAAGGCGATCAGCAGCGCGGTCGCGCAGGCCAGTACGGCGAACAGCCGGGGGAAGGTGGCCCGGACCAGTACCCGTACCGCGTCGCGTGAACGGTCGGCGCGACGTGAAGGATCGACGTCGTACGACCCGTCCGCGCCGCGCGACGTCTCGGCCGCGCGCCGGGCGAGCGCGTGGCTGAACGCGGGCACCAGCAGCAGCGCCATCGCGTCCTCGATGAGGAGGGTGGCCGCCATCTCGGGCACGGTCCACGCGATGAGGAAGGCGTCGCTGTCGACGCTCGCTCCGTAGATCTCGGCCAGGGCCTGGTCGCGGACGAGACCGAGGAGCGCCCCGGCGACGGTGAGCACGGCGGTGACGGCCGCGGCGCGGGCGAGGACGTTGCCGAGCCGGGGCGGGTCCGTCCCTCGGGAGACCCCGGCGCCGGTCTCGGTGCCGGTGTGCACGCTGGTGTCGCTCATCCGCCCGTCGCCCCACCACGCCCCGACGCGTCACCAGGGCCGGCCCCACCGCGTACCGCCTCACCGCGTACCGCGTCACCGCAGACCACGTCATGGCGGACCACGTCACCGCCGACCCCATCGGCACGGACCTCGTCCGCACGGACCTCGTCACGGCGCGCCACCGCCCCACCGCGTACCGCCCCGCCGAGGACCGGCTCACCGGGAACCGGCTCACCACCGGCCGCCTCACCGCCGCCCCGCTCACCACCGCCCGCCGGAGCCAGTGCCCACCAGGCGGCGAGCCCGAGCACCACCCCGGTCAGCACGGTCGACGGCCCGCCGATGTCGGCGTACAGGAAGTCCACGGTCTGCCAGACCATCAGCCCGACCGCCGCGAGCCCGCAGTCGGCGGCGCCACGGCGACGCAACAGCCGTCGGACCCCGCCGACGAGCAGGGCGGCCCAGCTGCCGACGAACGCGGTGACGCCGATCAGCCCCTGCTCGCTCAGGATCAGCAGATACATGTTGTGCGGTGAGAGCAGTGGCTGTTTCCGGAAGGTCTGTCCCGCGCCCGCCGTGTCGCTGCCGGAGGACAGTCCGATGGAGGCGTGTCCGTCGCGGTGTGTGGGGAATCCCTTGAGGCCGACTCCGGTGAGGGGTTCCTCGCGCCACATGCTCGCGGCGGCGGCCCACATCGAGTACCGGTCGGTGACGGAACGGTCGGGGGCGTCCGTCACCCGTGTGATGCTGTCGAGCCGCTGCGCGATCATCTCGGAGCCGACGCCGAAGCCGCCGACGAGGATCACCGTCACGGCCGTCAGCACGGCCAGCGCCTGTGCGGCGCGGCGGAGCCCGGCGAGCATGAGCGTCGCGAGCGCTGCGATCGCGGTGGCGATCCACGCGCCCCGGCTGAAGGACAGCGCGAGCGGTACGACGAGGAAGCCGGCCGTGCCGATCGCGGCGGGCCGCAGCCAGCGGGGTGAGCCCGGCGGCGTACGGAGCGCGAGTGCGGCGGCGGCGAGGAGTCCGTACGCGACGACCGTGGCCATGCCCATGACGTCGGTGGGGCCGAAGGTGCCGACGGCCCGGATGTCCGCGCCCATGTACGAGGCGCCGGTCCCGGTGACGTACTGATGGATCCCGATCGTGCCCTGAACGGCGGCGAGGACCGCGAGCGACCCGGCGACGATCCGGAAGTCGCGCGCGTCCCGGACGAGGAGCAGTACGGCGGCCGGTACGAGGACGAAGACCTGGAGATAGCGGATGAATCCGGGCAGTCCGGCCGCCGGATCGGCGGCGGTGACGGTCGCGACGGCCGCTCCGGCGGCGGGCAGGGCGAGCACGACGACGGCGACCGCCGTCAGCGGCCTGGCCCGCGTTCTGAGCACCCGCGCGAGGCAGAACAGCACCAGGACGCCGGAGGCGAGATCGGCGGGGGTGATCCCGCCCGAGCCCGCCTCGCTCCCGGCCGGCAGGGGTGCCGCGAGCAGCAGTACGGTCCCGATCAGCGGCAGCAGCGGCGACAGCCGCCCGACCGCTCGGAGGGCGCCGCCCGCCGGAGGTGTCCCGGCGGGCCGGGAGGCGGCGTCCTGTGAGCGCGCCGCCACGAGTACGGCCATGCTCAGCTGCCTCCGAGCCGGAGCAGGGAGGCGGCGGTGCGGGCCATGATGCACAAGTCCCGCCAGGGCGACCAGGTCGCGATGTAGTGGTTGTCGAAGCGGGCGCGCTCCTCGATGGAGGTGTCGCCGCGCAATCCGTTGACCTGCGCGAGCCCGGTGATGCCGACGGGCATCCGGTGGCGGGCCTGGTATCCGGGGTGCGCGTGGCTGAACTTGGCGACGTAGTAGGGACGTTCGGGCCGCGGCCCCACCAGGCTCATGTCCCCGCGCAGTACGTTCCACAGCTGCGGCAGTTCGTCGAGGGAGGTGCGGCGCAGCACGCTGCCGGTCGGGCTCAGGCGGCGGTCGAGGGCGACGTTCCAGAGGGTGGCGGACTCGTGCTCGTCGGCCGGGGCGAGTGTGCGGAACTTCAGCAGCGTGAACGGCCGTCCGTCCAGCCCGACGCGCTCCTGCCGGAAGATGACGCCGGGCCCGTCCGCGAGGCGTACGGCGAGTGCGCACACCGCCATCACGGGAGCGACGGCGAGCAGGACGACCGTGGCGAGGACCGTGTCGATGGCGCGTTTGACGGCACGGGCGACGGGCCGGTGCAGTCCACCGTGAAGGGGAGTCACGGAGAATCCCCACAGATGGTCGTGGCCCACGGCCCGCCGCCAGCTGTTCCCGTCGGCCGGGCCGCCGTCGATCAGCCACAGGCGGCAGCCGTGCTCGGTGAACAGGCTGATGAGCGCGGCCGATTCGGCGTCGGAGCCGGGCGGCTGGGTGAAGACGGCGTGCCGGACCGTGTTCTGGATGATGGCGCGGGTGGTGTCCTGCGGGGTGGCGAGCACCGGCAGCTTCCCGGTGGCCCCCTGCCCCGACGGGTCGGGGCGGCCGTCGTCGACTTGGCCGACCGGCCGCATCCCGTACTCCGCGTGGTCGGCCAGCGCGGCCGTCACCTGCCCGGCGATGGGCCCACGGCCGACGACGAGCGCCGACTGCGGGCTACGGGCGGCCGACCAGCGGTGGACGGCGTGGACGAGCGCGCGGGCCCCGCAGCAGAACACGGTCTGCGCGCCGACCGCGAGGGCCTGTTCGGTCCAGCCGACGCCGTACCGGGGGTCGTACGCGGAGAGGATCGCGGCGACTGCGAGCCACTGCACCAGCGCGAGAGCGAACAGGGCGGGCACTTCGGCGAGCGCCGACGGTGACAGGCTCGGCCGGTACAGCCCCCGGCCCGCGTGGACGAAGGGCTGTGCGACGGCGAGCAGGACGAGCACGGCGGCGGGCCACGGCAGCGGCGGCAGCAGGGCCGCCGCGACCGCCGGGGCGCACAGATCGGCTGCGCACAGCCCGGCGACGTACCGGAGACGGGCGGTGTCGCGGCCGACGACGGCCGTCGGCCCCCCGCGGGCGGTCCGCCGCACCGGGCGGGGGAACGTCTTCACGCCGGTGCGGGCGGACAGCGTACGGAGGGCGTGCGGGCCGGGGTGTGCGCGGCGGTGGGGGTGGGCGGGGGCGTGGTGGGGGTGGTGAGGCGCGGGGACACTCTCCGTCGTCATCGCTCGGTGCGCTTTCTCGTCATGGTGTGGGGGGAGCCGATCAGGTCCTGGTAGAGCCCGGAGACGGCGGCGGCCGTCTCCCGTACATCGCAGGCCGCCCGCATATGGGTCCGCGCCTCGCGGCCCAGCCGGGCGCGGAGTCCGGGGTCCGCCAGCAGTGCGGTGAGCGCGCCGGCGAGCGCGTCCGGATCGTCCGGTGGTACGAGGCCGTGGTCCGCGTGGCCGGGCGGCAGACTCTCCCGTGCCCCGCTGACATCGGTCACCACCACGGGCCGGCCGCAGGCCATGGCCTCCAGGGGCGCGAGGGCCATGCCCTCCCAGCGGGACGGGAGGACGACCAGGTCCGCGGCGCGGAGCCAGGGCCGGATGTCGGGAGTCGCCCCGGCGAACAGCACCGCGGGGGGCGCCGACCGGGTCAGCCGTTCCCGGTCGGGGCCGTCGCCGACGAGTGCCAGCCGGGCCTCGGGTACGGCGGCCGACACGCGGGGCCAGGCGTCCAGGAGGAGGTCCTGTCCCTTCTGCCGGCACAGCCGTCCCACGCACAGGACGAGGGGCGCGTCGGCCGGTACGTCCCGCAGCCTCGGCAGTTCGGCACGTGCCCGCTCCCGCTCTTGCCCCTGCTGCTGTACGGAGCCGTCGCCGGGTGCGGCGACGGGCGCGTAGTGGCCGATGTCGACGCCGTTGCGGATCACGGCCCAGCGGGCGGCGATTCCGGCCCGCTCGCCCGCCTGCCGCTCACTCTCGCTGACGCACAGCGTCCGCGCCGACCAACGGGCGCCGTACCGCTCCCACTTGAGCGCCAGGACCGCCGCGCGCCCGTCCACGGCGTCGAAGGACCAGGCGTGCGGCTGGAACACGGTCGGCACCCGGCCGCGCACGGCGAGCCGTGCGACGAGTCCGGCCTTGGCGCTGTGGGCGTGCACCAGGTGGGGGCTACTGCGGCGGATCAGCCGGGAGGCGGTGACCACCTCCCGTACGAGCCGGGGTCCGGGAGCGCGCCCCGCGCGCCAGGTGTGTACGACCGCGCCGGCGTCCGCCGCGCGGTCGGCCAGTTCCCCGCCGGGCGGGCAGGCCACCACGGCCTTCAGCCCCTCGGCGACCTGCGCCCGGACCAGGTCGGTGACGACGCGTGCGACTCCCCCCTCCACCGGCTGCACCAGATGGAAGATCGTCAGTTGACTCGGCTCGGTCCGGCTTCTGTGCGGCACGGGCGGCTCTCTTGTTACGTGGATGGATCAGGCTCGGGGCCGGCGGTGCCGCGGATAGAAGGTTTCAGCGGCGGGTGTCTGCCTGCACGAAGAGAACGCCGAGGAAGTATCCGAGGTTTTCGGCATCGAAGCGGAAACTCAAACTGTCGCCCCCGGACATCAGTGCGGGACCGATATCGAAAACGTCGGAGTCATAGCCAAGGGTGTTCATATGGGCGGGTTTCCGCTTGACCGTGCTGCCGGGGCCGCTGATGGTGGAGTTCATGACATCCGTGACCGGGTTACCGGAGTCGGTGAGCCGGAACGATTTCCCGCTTCCCATGCGGACGCTCACCGCATCGCCTCGCCGGCCTCGGTCCCCGTCGTACGCGACCATTCCGGCGCGACCGCCCGCGTGTTCGGGAATTCTCAGTCCGGTGAGCGTGATCTCCTCGCTCTTCCGTTCCGCGTCCAGCGTCTCGAACCCGTCCCAGACAGAGAGCCGGCGCAGTGGTTCGGCGCTGTTCTCGTAGGCCACGACGAGCGTCCAGCCGCCCCAGGCGCCGACCTCGGAATGCCCCATCGCCACATTGATCTGGGCCACCGTGTAGAGGCCGGAGCCGCTCTCGCGCACCAGCGGTGTGACATCCGCGGACGCCTGGAAGGCGTCGCTGTCGTCGGTGTCCCGGTGGGCGATACGGGTGTCGGCGAGGACCTCCTTGTACGCGCCGCCGGGCTCGGCGATCAGGACCCGGCCGTTGTCCTCGGGCGGCTTCTGCTCGCCGACCCGCAGGTTCCCGCCCCAGTACAGCCGTGCGTAGGTCACCCGCGAGTTCTTCGGCAACGTCAGTTCGGCACGGCTCGCGTTGTAGGTGTCGGGGTCGTCGTCCTCGTCGATGTAGTACATCTCGAAGTCGCCGTTGGCGCCCGCCCCGCCCCTGGTGACCGAGGCGCACGAGCCGGCCGAGGGGGAGCTGGGCGCACTGCAGGTGATCGCCGAGTTGGCCGCCCGGACGATACCGCCGTGCTGTACGGCCTGATAGCGCTGGGTAAACGGAACTCTGGGCGATTCCCCGGTTTCCGGGGCGCCGGCGGCCGTGGGCGGAACGGCACTGAACGCGAGCAGGAACACCGCGCCCAGGACACCTCTGGCAGCGAAGCCCGCCGACTTGGACATGACGCGCCTCTCCCACAACCGATCAGCATGACAAAAACAGGAGTGCACCTTGACAGAAACCCGGCGGGGAATCACGCCGGACTCGCTCGTAACCCCCGTCTGACATCGGGGAGCTTTAAGATGAATAGCCCTTCGAGTGATCTGGCACACCTATTCCACAGAGCGCTCGTTATTCGCGTTCACCTTGTTCGACGAGCGAGAAATACCCACGACCGGGTGACCTTCTGAACCCACGAGCGGTTCATACGAGAATCTCAGTAGGGGTTTCCCACCGGGGTCGGCACTCGTTACCCAAGGCGACGGCGGCGACGATCGGCGCCGGAGGAGAGGATTCGACGAGATGAAGCACTTGAGGGTTGCCGCGATCATCGCCGGCTCGGTGGCCGCGATCGGCGCGGCGTCGCCCGCGATGGCGGCGACGCCGCCGGCCATGCCCCCCATGAGCCTGAACGGCGGCCTTGACCACGCCCTCAGTTCGACGCCGCTGCTCAACGGCGGCAGCGGGAACGTGGTGAACGACGTCGCCACCACCGCGACCGAAGTCAACAGCGTCAGGGGCGACGCCCCTCAGCAGGCCCTCAAGACGGCCGCCGCGCTGACCCCCATGCTGGGCGGTGTCCAGCTGGGCGGCTGAACCGGCCGCCCGCCGCCCGGCGGGGCCGATCCCGGACAGGGGTGCGGAGGTCGGCGGCCGCACCCCTTCCCGTATGCCCGGACTCCCCGTATGCCCGGACTCTTATGACAGCCCATTTGACAGTGTTCTTGTGAAAGAAGCACCTGCTGTTCGAAGTTCCGCCCTGCGTGCGGGCTCACACCGACCGAAACGGAATACCCCTGAAGCGCACACGGGCGGCCCAGCGATTTCACGCCTGCTCGGCTCAAATTCGGCCCAAATGGGGCTACGAGTTCGCCGCGCGGAGCCATTGGGGTGAACCGGGAGAACCAAACCGGCGGGGCCGTTGTTGTCAGAGCGCTCCAGTAGTGGGCATCCTCGAGACAGAAGGACGAAACATGTTCAAGAAGGTTATGGCGACTGCGGCGGTCACCCTCTCCGTGGTGGGCGCGGGCGCGACGATGGCACCGCAGGCTATGGCCATCGGGGACCACGAGGGCACGACGTCGTTCAGCGGCAACGGCGCCACCCAGTCGTACGGCAACTCCGAGACCTACGGCAACATGAGCCCGCAGATGGGACTCATCCAGGGCTCCCTGAACAAGCCCTGCATCAGCCTGCCGGTCAAGGGCAACGGCGGCGCCCTCCTCGGCGCCGTCCCGGTCTCGGTCCATGACGTCCCGATCCTGTCCGCCCCGCAGAACCAGCAGTGCACCGAGAACTCCACGCAGGCCAAGGGTGACGAGCCGCTGTCGCACATCCTCAGCAACATCCCGGTTCTCTCGGGCAACGGCCTCGGCAACAGCTGAACCGCCACCCCCGGCGGCTGATCGTCACCGACTGCCCGCCCGTACCGCGCGAGGACCCCGGCACCCCGTCTGGTGCCGGGGTCCTCGCGCGCTCCGGCCGCTCCGTCGTCGCAGGGCCGCAGACCTGAAGGAGAATCGAAAAATAACCGTTCACTTGACCCATCCATTCGAATTCATTCACTCCTTTGAAATTCATTCCGCAGACGGGTGAATTCTGACGCCATTCGGCCGCACAGTGATGTTTCAATGACCGGGCAGATCGTCCACGGGATCTGTTCCCGGCGTATGCCTCCAGCCGGCGGCGCATTGCGTCGTGGGGCAGTCGTGCTTCCTGTTGGCATGGCGCGCCGGGTACGCGCGGCGATCTGCTCATTCGGTGGAGGGCCTATTCGCAGGCTCTCCACCGATAATCTGTCCGCCGTCACTCCGACGCCTTGCAACTTTCGAGTGAACGGGCGGAACCAAACCGTACGAGAGCAGTTGATCAGTCTGCTCGACGGTCGATCGTTCATAGGGAAAAGGGAACAATCAAGTGATCAAGAAGATTCTGGCCACCGCCGCGGTCACCGCTTCGATGGTGGGCGCCGGCGCCGCGGTGGCCGCTCCGGCCATGGCCATCGGCAACGACCAAGGCACCACCTCCTTCAGCGGCAACGGCGCCACCCAGACGTACGGCAACTCCGCCACCCACGGCGACATGAGCCCGCAGATGGGACTCATCCAGGGCTCCCTGAACAAGCCCTGCGTCGGCCTGCCCGCCAAGGTCAACGCCGGTGCCCTCGCCGGCGTCGTCCCGGTCGGCGTCCAGGACGTCCCGATCCTCTCGGCGCCGCAGAACCAGCAGTGCACCGAGAACTCGACCCAGGCCAAGGGCGACGAGCCGCTGTCCCACATCCTCAGCAACATCCCGGTCCTCTCGGGCAACGGCGCCGGCAACAGCTGAGCACCGAGCGAGCGATGAATACCCCCGGGCGCGATGCGTCCGGGGGTACACCCCTTTCGCGACATATTCACCCTCACCTTATTTCTCCGCGAATGGGGAAAGGTGCATACGAGTGACTTTTTGAACCGGCGCTTTATGCAAGTTTCCTGACGGGAACCGAGTCGTTACTAGATCTGCGGGGGTGCACATGAACAGGAAACTGTCGGCGCAGCACGCGAAGGTCGCTCCTGCGTACAGCACCGCCGCTGAAAGGATCAATGAAATGAAGCACAAGAAGGCTGCCGCCGTCGCTGCGGGTATTTTCATGGCGCTGGGCTCCGCCGCCCCGGCCATGGCCGACGCGGGTGCCCACGGTGCCGCCGTCGGATCGCCCGGCGTACTGTCCGGCAATGTGGTCCAGGCCCCCATTTACATTCCCGTCAACGCCTGCGGCAACACGGTCGCCCTCATCGGTCTGCTGAACCCGACCTTCGGCAACTACTGCGCACACCACTGACCATTAGTCAGTCAGGATCCGACTGGCATTAAGTCAGTATGAGAAAATGAGAACAACTGACATCTAGTCAGTGTT
Organism: Streptomyces sp. NPDC004838; assembly: GCF_053600955.1. NCBI lineage: Bacteria > Bacillati > Actinomycetota > Actinomycetes > Kitasatosporales > Streptomycetaceae > Streptomyces > Streptomyces sp. NPDC004838. The sequence goes on from NZ_JBSGAW010000008.1 coordinate 88,459, forward strand.
CGGTGGCCCCGATGCGTGCGAATAGTACGTAACGGGGCCACCTTTGCATGTGTTCACGCCACGCGCGGGAACGGGTTGGTAGCTGCACTAGCCACCCTCTTCATTGGTCCCTACCATTCGAGCAGTCCGGGCCTTTGATAAGCGCAGCGAAATGGTTGAAGAGGTGACATGCCCATGATCATTCGGCATGTCTTTCCGGATAGGCCCCCTCTTTCCCCGATGAGGAGAAAAATGTCTCGCGCACTTCTCGTAGGCGGCGCGGCCGCGGCGATGCTCGGATCGTTGCTCAGCGCCCAGACCGCCTCAGCGGCCACGCCCAACACGGTTCCCGCGCCCACGAAGATCACGATCGAGGTCGCGACGATCAACGGGTCGGGCTGTCGGCCGGGGTCGGCCGCCGTGGCGGTGGCCGAGGACAACACGGCGTTCACCGTCACCTACAGCGAGTACCTCGCCAAGGTGGGCGTCGGCACCACGCCGACCGACTTCCGCAAGAACTGCCAGCTCAGCCTGATCGTGCATGTGCCCCAGGGCTTCACGTACGCCGTCACCAGCACCGACTACCGGGGCTTCGCCAGCCTGGAGAACGGCGCGGTCGGCACCCAGAAGGCGTCCTACTACTTCCAGGGCTCGCCGGACACCGCGTCGAGGACCCACAACTTCAATGGGCCGCTCGCCGACAACTGGCAGGTCACCAACCGGAACGAGTGGGGTCAGCTGGTCTGGTCTCCCTGTGGGGCGCGCCGCAACTTCAACATCAACACCGAGCTTCGGGTGAACGCCGGCACCTCGGACCCGAAGAAGACGACCAGCTTCATGACGATGGACTCCACCGACGGAGCCATCAACACCATCTACCACCTGGCCTGGAGGCAGTGCCCCTGACAGCAGCTCTCTGAGCGGGTATGACTGATCGCGCCGTCCCCGCCGCCCCCTCGGCGGCGGGGACGGCGTTCCGTTCCTCACGGGCTTCCGTTCCTCACGGCGTTCCGTTCCCCATGGCGTTCCGTTCCTCGCGGCGTCACACGCGCCCCGGTGTCACCTCACGCCACCTCACGTCACGCCTTACGGAGTAGGTGACGAGGGCAACACCCGTTCATCGCTTTCCCCCTTCTGTTGCGGATTCCGCAGGCCACGGGTGCCCAACGGCATCGCATTCGAAGGAGGCTCACCCTTTTCACCGATTGAAGCGCTAAAGGGGACATTCCCGTAAGCGCTTCCGTTGGCGAAAACACGCGGCGGCCCGAGTTGCGCGCCCGTAAGCTCGCGGTCATGCAGGTGATCCAGTCGACGAAGCTCGCGAATGTCTGTTACGAGATCCGTGGTCCGGTGCTTGAGGAGGCGATGCGGCTGGAGGCAGCCGGTCACCGCATCCTCAAGCTCAACACCGGCAACCCGGCGGCCTTCGGGTTCGAGTGCCCGCCCGAGATTCTGGAGGACATTCTCCGCAATCTCGGCGACGCGCACGGCTACGGCGACGCGAAGGGGCTGCTCTCCGCACGGCGCGCGGTGATGCAGCACTACCAGACCAAGGGCATCGAGCTGGACGTCGAGGACGTCTACCTCGGCAACGGGGTCTCCGAGCTGATCCAGATGTCGATGCAGGCCCTGCTCGACGACGGGGACGAGGTCCTCGTACCGGCTCCGGACTACCCACTGTGGACCGCCTCGGTATCGCTCGCCGGCGGTACGGCCGTGCACTACCGCTGCGACGAGCAGTCCGACTGGATGCCGGACCTCGCCGATGTGGAGCGGAAGATCACCGACCGCACCAAGGCGATCGTGATCATCAATCCGAACAACCCGACCGGCGCGGTCTACGACGACGAGATGCTGCGGGGGCTCACCGAGATCGCCCGCCGCCACAGGCTGATCGTCTGCTCCGACGAGATCTACGACCGGATCCTCTACGACGGCGCCACCCACACCCCTACCGCCACCCTCGCCCCGGATCTGATGGTCCTCACCTTCAACGGGCTCTCCAAGAACTACCGAGTGGCCGGATACCGCTCCGGATGGATGGCGGTCTGCGGGCCCAAGGCCCATGCCTCCTCCTATATCGAGGGCCTGACCATCCTGGCCAATATGCGACTCTGCGCGAACATGCCCTCGCAGCACGCGGTGGCCACCGCGCTCGGCGGACGGCAGTCGATCGAGGAGCTCGTACTGCCGGGCGGACGGATCGTGGAGCAGCGGGACATCGCGTACGACCTGCTGACGCAGATTCCCGGAGTCACCTGTGTGAAGCCCAAGGGGGCGCTCTATCTCTTCCCCCGGCTCGATCCCAAGGTCTTCAAGATCAAGGACGACCGGCAGATGGTGCTCGATCTGCTCCGGGCCGAGAAGATCATGGTGGTGCACGGTACGGGGTTCAACTGGCCGGAACCCGATCACTTCCGGATCGTGACCCTGCCCGCGGCCAAGGACCTGGCGGACGCGGTGACGCGGATCGGCTCGTTCCTGGACGGTTACGGGCAGCACTGAGCGCACCGCCGCGGACGGCCCCGCACCCGTGACAGACGACCGCGCACCCGTGACAGCGGACGGCTTCTCGCCCCCGGACGACACCGGCCGGGGGCGATGCGACGGGGCCGCGACCGCGCCAGGTGATTTCCGACTTCAGAAAACTTTAGACTGATTCCAAGGTAAGATGGCCTCCTGACAGTGAGCAGGAGGCCATCCCCCATGTACGAGCCGATCCGCACCAGGTCTGTCCACTCGATGGCTGACGACGCCCAGTACCCCCACCGCTCGAGGGAAGAGGAACTGGACATTCAGCTGGCCGGTCATCTCTCCGCGCTGCTGGCCGTCACCGATGAACTGGCGCTCGGCGAGCCCGCCGAGCACATCGCGTCCCAGATCACCCGGCTCCGGGGCGCGCCGCCCGCCCGGCACGCGGGTCCGAGCGATGCTGAGCCCGAGGCCCTGCACCGCCGTGCCCACGCGCTGGCCGGCCGGGTCCTCGTGGTCGCCGCCTCGCGCGCGGACACCGCGGTGGCGATCCTCGCCGCCGAGCGGATGGACGCCCACACCGCCGCCCTCGACGCCTTCCGTCTGGTCGGCGCCCCCTGACGGCCCCGGTCCACGGGCCCCGAGGCACGTGGACCGGGCGCCACACTCGGGGGCCTCAGCCGAGTCGGGCGACCAGCGCGCGGTACTCGTCCCACAGTTCCTTCGGGGTGTGGTCGCCGAAGGTGTTGAGGTGGTCGGGGACCAGGGCGGCCTCCTCGCGCCAGATCTCCTTGTCGACCTTGAGCAGGAATTCGAGGTCCTCCGCGGGCAGGTCCAGGCCGTTCGTGTCGATCGCCTCGGCCGTCGGCAGGATGCCGATCGGGGTCTCGACGCCCTCGGCCTCGCCCTCCAGACGTCCCACGATCCACTTCAGGACGCGGCTGTTCTCGCCGAAGCCGGGCCAGACGAACTTGCCCGCGTCGTTCTTGCGGAACCAGTTCACGTAGTAGATCTTCGGCAGCTTGGACTGGTCGGCGTCCTTGCCGAGCTTGATCCAGTGGGCCATGTAGTCGCCCATGTTGTAGCCGCAGAACGGCAGCATCGCGAACGGGTCGCGGCGCAGTTCGCCGACCTTGCCCTCGGCGGCGGCGGTCTTCTCGGAGGCGACGTTCGCACCGAGGAAGACACCGTGGTTCCAGTCGAAGGACTCGGTGACCAGGGGGACGGCGGTGGCGCGCCGGCCGCCGAAGAGGATCGCCGAGATCGGCACGCCCTTCGGGTCCTCCCACTCCGACGCGATGATCGGGCACTGCCCTGCGGGCACGGTGAAGCGGGCGTTGGGGTGGGCGGCCGGGGTGTCGGACGCGGGCGTCCAGTCGTTGCCCTTCCAGTCCGTGAGGTGGGCCGGGGCGGTCTCGGTCATCCCCTCCCACCACACGTCGCCGTCGTCGGTGAGCGCGACGTTGGTGAAGACGGAGTTGCCCCACATCGTCTTCATGGCGTTGGCGTTCGTGTGCTCGCCGGTGCCGGGCGCGACGCCGAAGAATCCGGCCTCGGGGTTGATCGCGTACAGACGGCCGTCCTCGCCGAACCGCATCCACGCGATGTCGTCGCCGATGGTCTCCACGGTCCAGCCGGCGACGGTGGGCTCCAGCATGGCGAGGTTCGTCTTCCCGCACGCGGACGGGAAGGCCGCCGCGACGTACTTCGGCTCGACCCGGCCGGAGGTGGAAGGCGGCGGGGTGAGCTTGAGGATGAGCATGTGCTCGGCGAGCCAGCCCTCGTCGCGGGCCATCACGGACGCGATACGCAGGGCGTAGCACTTCTTGCCGAGCAGCGCGTTGCCGCCGTATCCCGATCCGTACGACCAGATCTCACGGGTCTCGGGGAAGTGCGAGATGTACTTGGTGGCGTTGCACGGCCACGGAACGTCCTGCTCGCCCTCGGCGAGGGGCGCGCCCAGCGTGTGAACGGCCTTCACGAAGAAGCCGTCGGAGCCCAGTTCGTCGAGGACGGACTGTCCCATCCGGGTCATGGTGCGCATGGAGACGGCGACATAAGCCGAGTCGGTGATCTCGACGCCGATGGCGGAGAGCGGTGAGCCGACGGGGCCCATGCAGAAGGGAACGACGTACATCGTCCGGCCGCGCATCGAGCCGCGGAGGATGCCCTTCTCCCCCGCGAAGATCTCCCTCATCTCCGCCGGCGCCATCCAGTGGTTCGTCGGGCCCGCGTCCTCCTCCTTCTCGGAGCAGATGAAGGTACGGTCCTCGACGCGCGCGACGTCGGTCGGGTCGGAGGCGGCGTAGTACGAGTTCGGGCGCTTGACCGGGTCCAGCTTCTTGAACGTTCCCTTCGCGACGAGCTCCTCGCACAGGCGCTCGTACTCGGCCTCGGATCCATCACACCAGACGACGCTGTCCGGCTGCGTGATCGCTGCGATCTCGTCGACCCAGGAGATCAGCTCCTGGTGTTTGGTGGGGACGGTGCTGGGAGCCGCGTTGTCGCGCGCCACGATTGCTCCTAAATGAGGGTTTGAGGGTTGTTGCTCTGGTTGCCCAGTTGTTGTCTGCCCCGTGGGGGCCGCGACCCGGATGCTTCGTAGCCGCTCATCCGGTGCCGACCGCACTCATCTGATCATCCGTGGGGATCGCCCATATGTCCAGAGGGAGCCTCACGTGAGCATCCCCACTCGCGCAGCGATCATGCCGGGCGGCAGGGGAGAGTGGATCGCCGCTGGTCAGGGCGGTCTGCCGAGGTGAATCGCGTCCGATGCGAGGGTGGTACGGGCCGCTATGCCGCGGATGCGGCATGTGACGTGGCCGGAAAAGGACCCGTATGGGGTCGGCGTCCGGCCTGCTCGGGGTCTGCGTCCGGCCCGTACGGGGTCTGCTCGGGTCCGCTCGGGGCCGTCCGCAGCCCGTTTGAGGCCCGCTGGGACGGACTCGCTCGGGGCGGTGCGCGGGGGCCCGCCCCGGCCGGATTCCGGTGCCGACGTCCCGCTACCTACGGTTGCGTAGGTACCATCCCCGTATGACCTCCGCCGTGCCCGAAGTGACCGAGACAGAGCCACCCCCGGCGAAGCCGAGGTTGCGCGGCTGGCTGCACGCCGGGATGTTCCCGGCCGTCCTGATCGCCGGTCTGGTCCTCACCGCGTTCGCCGGTTCGACGCGGGCACGGGTGGCCTGTGGAATCTACGTCCTGACCGCGTGCCTGCTCTTCGGCGTCAGCGCGATCTACCACCGCGGCAACTGGGGCCCGCGCGGTGAGGCCATCCTGCGGCGGCTCGATCACGCGAACATCTTCCTGATCATCGCGGGCACCTATACCCCGCTGACCGTGCTCCTCCTCCCCGATTCCACCGCCCGGACCCTCCTGTGGGCGGTCTGGGCGGCAGCCGCGGCGGGGATCGCGTTCCGCGTACTCTGGGTCGGCGCGCCCCGCTGGCTCTACACACCCTGCTACATCGCCATGGGCTGGGCCGCCGTCTTCTTCCTCCCCGACTTCATGCGGACCGGCGGAATCGCGGTGCTCGTCTGTGTGATCGTCGGCGGGCTGCTCTACAGCGCGGGCGGCGTCGTGTACGGAATCAAGCGGCCGAACCCGTCGCCGAGGTGGTTCGGCTTCCACGAGGTCTTCCACTCGCTGACGCTGGCGGCGTTCGTCGTCCACTACGTCGGCATCTCGCTGGTGGCGTACGAGAGCTGACCACTTCGCGCCCCGCCGGTGGCCGTAGCGCCGGTGGGCCGGTGCCGATGGGCGCGCCGCCGGGTGGGCCGGTGCCGTACGCCTCCTGCGGGCGGGCGCGATACGGCGGGCATGGTTACCGTCCGCGCCCATGCCCGACAATGACCCCATGGCCGCCACCTCACGTCCCCCCACCGGCAACCCGTCGCACCTCTCGCCGTATGGTCCGGCGCGCGACGACGGCACCGAGGCGCTGCCGCGGCCGGGACTGCGTGAGCGCAAGAAGATCAAGACCCGGATCGCCATCCGGCGGGCCATGTACCGGCTGATCGCGGCGCAGGGGTACGAGGCGACCACGATCGAGCAGATCGCGGACGCGGCGGACGTCTCCCCCTCCACGGTCTTCCGCTACTTCCCCACGAAAGAGGACATCGTCCTCTCCGATGAGTACGACACCGTCCTGGAGGCGCGGCTACGCGCCCGGCCGCTGGACGAGGACCCACTCGACTCGATCGCGCACGTGATCCGGGAGAGCCTGTCGACGTTCATCGAGGCGGAGCGCGACGAGGTCGTCCAGCGGACGAAGCTGCTGGTGGAGGTCCCCGCGGTCCGGGCGCGCGTGACCGAGTCCATGTCCACGACGTCCCAGGTCCTCGTACACGCGCTGGCCGACCGCACCGGCCGGGAGCGCGACGACCTCCAGGTGCGGGTCGCGGCGGCGGCGGTCCTGGCCGCGCTGCGGGAGGCGATGGTCTGCTGGGCCGAGCAGGACCACGAGGGAGATCTGCCGGGGATGGCGGACGAGGCGCTGGGGGTGCTGAGGGGCGGGCTGAGGCTGTAGGAAAGCGGGCCCGCGCCCTGGTGAGGCCCTAACCGCCCAGCTGCTCCTCCAGTTCGGCCGGCCGGGTCACCGGCGTCCGGCAGGTGAACCCCCGGCAGACGTACGCGGCGGCCCGACCGTCCACGAGCGGCCTGTCCCGCAGCAGCGGGAACTCGTCGCCGTCGGGCGCTCCGGCGGCGACGACCGCGCCGGGCGCCGTGCCCAGCAGTGCCGTACGGTGCAACTCCCGTACCGCCGGGTCGTCTTCGAGCCCCACGACGGCCACCTCGCGCGGCCCGTCGAGCAGCGCTTCGGCGACGGCGAGTCCCCATCCGATGAACCTCGGCTCACGCGGGCCGAGCGCCTTCACCACGCCCAACGCCTTCTCGGCGGCGGTGCGATGGGCCTCGGACCCGGTGTGCGCGGCATAGGACAACAGTGCTCCGGCCGCGGCGGTCCAGCCGGAGGGGGTGGCGTTGTCGGTCGGGTCCTGCGGTCGGCGGATCAGGGGCTCCGCGTCGTGCGCGGTGTCGAAGAACGTCCCGTTCTCGCCGGTGAACTGTTCGAGGACGACGCCCAGCAGGAGACCGGCGAAATCCAGCCACACCCCTTCGCCCGTGACGCCCGCGAGCGCGATGAAGCCCTCCGCGACATCGGCGTAGTCCTCCAGGACGCCGGCGTTCGCACCGACGGCGCCGTCGCGGGAGGTACGGGCGAGCCGCGCGCCGCTCTCCATGTGCAGCCGCACCAGCAGATCGGCGGCCTCGGCGGCCCGCTCGACGAGATCGGGCCGGTCGAAGTACGCGCCGGTCTCGGCGAGCGCGGCGATGGCGAGCCCGTTCCACGCGGCGACGATCTTGTCGTCCCGCTCGGGGCGCGGCCGCAGCTCACGGGCGGCGAAGAGCCTCTCCCGCACGGAGGGGTCGGCGTCCGCGCCGGGCAGCCGGAGGACCGAGGTCCCGTGCTCGAACGTCCCGCCCTCGGTCACCCCGTACACCTCGGCCGCCCGTCGGCCGTCCTCGTCCCCGAGCACCTCGCGCAGCTGGTCGGGCGTCCATACGTAGAAGGCTCCCTCGGCCTGTACGCCCGCCGGGTCATGGCTGTCGGCGTCCAGCGCGGAGGCGAAGCCGCCTTCGACGGTCCGCAGCTCCCGTACCAGGAAGTCCGCGGTCTCCAGGGCGACGCGACGGGCCAGAGCGGATCCCGTGGCCCGCCAGAGGTGCGCATACACGCGGCAGAGCAGCGCGTTGTCATAGAGCATCTTCTCGAAGTGCGGCACCACCCACTCGCGGTCGACCGAGTACCGCGCGAAGCCGCCGCCGAGCTGGTCGTAGATCCCGCCCCGCGCCATCGCCTCACAGGTCTCGGCGGCCATCTGCAGCGCCCCCTCGGCCCCCGTCCGCGCGTGGTGCCGCAGCAGGAACTCCACCATCATCGACGGCGGGAACTTGGGAGCGCCCCCGAATCCGCCGTGCTGTTGGTCGTACGTCCGGGTGAGCCCGAGGAGCGCCTGCGCGAGTTCCGCTTCACCGGGCGTGCCCTCGCCGCCGTGCGCGAGGGAGCGGCCGGCCAGCTCCCGCGTGATCCTCGTCGCCACCTCGGCGACCTCGTCGCGGCGTTCGGCCCATGCCCGCGCGACCCCTTCCAGCACCTGCCGGAAGGACGCCATGCCGTGCCGGGGCTCCGGCGGAAAGTACGTGCCGAAGTAGAACGGCTCCCCGTCCCCGGTCAGGAACACGGTCATCGGCCAGCCGCCCTGCCCCGTCGCCGCCTGTACGGCCTCCATGTAGACGGCGTCGACGTCCGGCCGCTCCTCGCGGTCGACCTTGACCGGGACGAAGTGCTCGTTGAGATACGCGGCGGTCTCGTCGTCCTCGAACGACTCGTGCGCCATCACATGGCACCAGTGGCACGCCGAGTAGCCGACGGACAGCAGAACGGGTACATCGCGCCGTCGCGCTTCCTCGAAAGCCTCCGGCGTCCAGGGCCACCAGTCGACCGGATTGTCAGCGTGCTGAAGCAGATAAGGCGAGGTCACACCAGCCAACCGGTTCATACGAGCCAGCCTCTCACAGCGCCTCACCCCCGACGGCGAAACTCACGCACCCTCGTTCGCTTGGCCGATTTACAGGCTCTAACCGAGAAGCGTCGCGATGCTCTCTGTCGCAAGTGAGTCCACTCGCATAGCCACTGACTCGTCGAGGTCTACTCCTGTAGAAGCAAGGTACGCCAGGAGTGACCCCCGAACAACTGACCTGATGTCGCCCGCTCCGACGTCAATTCCGGCATCTCGAAGGCTCATCAGCCCCTTCGCGGCGGTAGCTAGAGCTTCCTCCACCGAAAGATTCGGATTTCTCGCCCCATCCGCAGCCCGGCGACACACCACCACGCTATCGAGGTTAGAGGGCTCCCGAGCTCCGGATTTGACGATACTGGTAGCCATCTCCCCCTTCACCGGCTGGACAGCTGTCATGACCCAACCGGCGCGACGTAGCGACTCCACTACCTGAATCCATCCGCTGATCCGGGCTTGGTGGAAAGTGAAGGCCAATAGGCCACCCGGCTTCAAGACCCGCGCACACTCATTCCACACAGCCTCGATTGCCTTCCCGAACTCCACCGGGTCGGCATGCTGCACCTCGCCGGATCGACGGGTTGTCACCTCGTCGGAATACTCAGCATACGGCTGCATACGCTGGAGCCAAGCGTGGAAGAAGTCCGCGAGCTCGGCGTAGTGGACGTTGTCCATATAGGGCGGATCAGTAACGATGAGGTCGACCGATCCATTCGGGATGTCCGTATCCGCCGAGTTTCTGGTGGCAACATATACCGATTGACTCTTTGCCGAAACAAAGGACTCCCACGAGTCGCAGATACTCGCACCCAGCGACTTGGACACTCCGGTGACGCGCTCGATACCTGTTCCGTGGTCAACCAGGTCAACGGGTTTCATCTTGTACTCGTGGGCGCGATGCAAGCGACTCTTGTAAAGCGTAGAGAACGCACCCGAGGACTGTGATGTGCCCCAGGGGTGCGCTTCCAACGGAGTCCGTTCCGGCTTCAGGATGTGATGGCTGAACATATGCCTGACGGCACCTGTACCCTCACCCTTGAACGACGTGAATAGGTTATTAAACTCCAGCGTTCCGGAAAAAAGAGTGCAAAGAGCTTCGCGTTCTGCCATTGGCCCACCCAAGTCGCGAATCGCCGTCGCGATGAGTGACAGCGAAACCAACTGACGGGCATTGAAGAAGTCGCGCCATTCGCGAAAATTCCACTTCAGGGCCTGGCCAGTGTTGTTACCAGGGGCGAGCTCTCCACGTGGAAGCACGGCAGACTCCGGCAGGCCAGCGAGCTTCTCAATGCACTCGTCATAGAGCTTCCGATCCCACTCAGTGATGGATTCATAACTCTTTGACTTATCCGAGTTGGCCACCATTTTGGCGTACATCTCGTATCCCGGTCGTGCACCGCTGAGGGCGCTGAGGATTCTAAAGCTGTGGCCCTGACGACACGTCGCTGACTGACGCTGCACCGCGCCGCGCCGACTAATCACGTGACCATTCGGACACATTTCAGTATCGAAATCGTACCGACTCTCCTGAACAGCAAGGCACTCGGGACAGACAATCTGCGCCTTGGGCACTCGCTTCGGGTACGCGTTCTTGGAGAAAACTGGCGAATCAAACAAGCGCACAACGTCGGAGCAGTCGGGACATTCGGCGGTCGCAACCCAAAAGTAGTAGAGAACGGTCCTTCCGTCCTCTGTTCGATGGAGCCGATCGACCTCTGATCGACAGGCCAACTCAACCGCCTTGTAGGCCGCTTCCAGCGCCCTCCGGTCCCAAGGCTGAACAGCTTGGCGCTGGACTAGCGTTGCCACAGGGTTGATGTCAAAACAAACAGCTTTAGCTCCGAGTTTGAGGGCTTCCACACCAGTCACGCCGGAGCCAGAGAACGGGTCGAGGACAACGGCACCCGCTAGGTCGAGCGACGATCCGTAAGCCGCCGCGGCATCGCCTCCATCAGGCGTCGTCGCCGATGTGAGAATGCCCCGAAAGACGGTGCCCAGGCGCTTAGCCCACCATTTGTGGGTACTGGTGGCAGGGCGGTGCACCTCCTTGCGCCACGACTCCTGTGTGCCAACCCTGCTAAGCATCGCAGCCGGAAATGTGGACTCCAGGCTGGTGCGCACTGGCACTGCAGATGTCACCACGATCGCGCCCCTGCGAGAGAGACCGTCTTGGCGTCGCCAGCGCCGCGCGAGCGATATGCACGAAAACTGTGAACCTTGCCGGCATTGGGGTTGGGTGCCTTGTGCGTCACCATCTCATTGGTCTGAAGGTTGAACTCGTATGACACGACGACCTCGTCAACCTCGATCCGGTCGAGCTCGCCCACCTGGACAAGGGCGCCCGACTGTGGCTGGAAGCTGGCAGGAACGATCAAAGTCGCGAGCCCGGCAGTGCCAGAAACCAGTGCGAACGGTGTTGGTACGACGTACATCTTGCGATCTCGAACCAGGATGTCGCCATATGAGCCGAAGCCACGGAATGACTTGTTTTTGTGGACATACTCACTATCGGCGTTGAGGAAGCTCCCGTGGCACACCACTAGATCCACGACCGGGTACTCATCGATACCACGCTCTGACTTAGGGTAGCGACCAAACGCATAGAAAACCTCGCGCCCGCCGTGGTTGCCGGTGGGGACCTGGGAGTTGGAGTCGTAATCGGCTTCACGCCCCGGGAACTCCAACCCCTTAACCTCGTACCCCTCCGGGTGATGAACCAGCCTGAAGTCCGGATAGGTGTTCCGGCCAGGCTCGTCGTACGACAGATCGCATGCCTCGATACGCGCCTGTACCCAGTTCTGGAAGTGGTACTCCTTGTCACTAGCGGAGACCCGCTTGATCAAGTCACCGTTCGCCCGAGCGCGCTCGCACTCCAGAAACACCTGCTCGACCGCGCTCACTGCCACCCTCTATCGCTCTTCCAACCACCCAGACCGCCTCCGCATGGGCAGTCGGCCCAGCCTCTCACAGCGGCAGATGCGACCTGCGAGAACGGCACGAGTCGAACGGCCTCCCGCTCGGTCGGACCGCTCGGCATCCCGAAACTGCAGGCCGGGTGCAGCCCGACCCGAATCGCGAACATACCTTCCGCGCTTGCTGATCCGCTCGTCGTGAGCTGTTCGGAGAAGAGAATGCCGGTGCCGTGGAACAGGGCGCTCCATGAAGGAGCAGCCGGCCCGCTCCCTGGTGCTCGACTCCGAGGCGCTCTCCCTGCTCCTGCGTAACGACCGCAGGATGGCGGCGCGTACGAGGCATCCCGACAGGTCGGGGTCCCCGTCCTGGTGTCCGCGCCAACCATCGTCGAAGCTGTGCAGGAGAAGACCGATCTGCCGCGCTTGACGTGGGTGCTCTCCAGATTGCGGGTGGAACCGGTCAGCCAGGAGGACTCCCTCACTGCAGTGACGCTGCTCCGGGAGGCCAGCGGACTACATGGGCACAGATACGCGATCGACGCCCTCGTCGCCGCGCTCGCGCTCCGCGTTCCGGCCCCCGTGATCGTCCTCACCTCCGACCGCGACGACTGGTCGAAGCTCTGCGGGAGCCGCGTGATCATCAGAGAGGTGTGAGCACCACCGACTACGGGGTCTCTGAATGCACTGGCACCAGTGGCACGCCGAGTACCCGACGGAAAGCAGAACGGGTACATCGCGCCGTCGCGCTTCCTCGAAAGCCTCCGGCGTCCAGGGCCACCAGTCGACCGGATTGTCAGCGTGCTGAAGCAGATAAGGCGAGGTCACACCAGCCAACCGGTTCATAGGGCCCAGCCTCTCACAACGCCCGGCCCGGCCAGTGATGCCCGCACAGGCTTGCCTGCGCTCGCCTTTCGCATCGCTGAGGGAGCTTGCGTACGGGACTGCGGACATCTGGTTCGGAGACGCGGCCTCCTCTGGCGGTAGCCGTGGCAAGCAGGACGGGTCGGCGTCGAACACGTCCTGGCGCTCTTACGATTCGAGCGCCTCGACATCACAGGACAGTAGGTTGAGCTCGGCAGCGCCGGACCTGTCAGGGCTCCTCGAAGGAGGTACACCATGACCGCCGAGATGGTGGTGCCCGAGTGGATGCATACTCCGATCAGCGCGGAGCAGTACGACTCCTGGTCCGAGGAGCAGTGTGCCGGCATCGAGATCGTGGACGGAATGGTCGTTGTAAGCCCGAGCGCGTCCAAACGGCACAACCGGCTCGCCCGCATCCTGGCCAACGCCCTGAACGCGGCAGCGGGCTCGGACTGGAACGCCGACACGGACTTTGACGTCCGCCTGCAAGACGTTCCCCTCACCAACCGCCGTCCGGACGTCGTGGTCTACCGGGCGGAGACCATCGATCTCACGCCCACGCGCCCCGAACACGTGCTCCTGGTCGCCGAGGTGGTGTCGCCCGGCTCGGAGACCACCGACCGGATCGTGAAGGCGGACCAGTACGCCAAGGCCGGCATCCCCTTCTACTGGCGGGTCGAACAGGCCGCCCCCGGGGTGCCGATCATCTACGCCTACGTCCTCGACCCCGCCACCAAGACCTACAGGGACGGCGAGATGATCACCGGCGTGATCAGGGCTGCCGTGCCCTTCCCGGTCGTCGCCGATCTGAGAGTCATCTGACAGTGCCGTGCCTGATCGCGTCACTGTGGAGGTACAGCGGCTGACTGATCCGGTCGGCGATCCGGTAATGCAGCGCCCACAAGCCGCCGACACTGTAATGAATCTTGTCGCACACTGCCGGCATGAAACCGACCCGCGCCGGGATCACCGAGAGCATTTCCGTGTCCATGCCCGCCGACCTGGTCAGTGAGCTGCGCGCACGAGCCGGACGGCGCGGGGTGTCCGGCTGCACCACCGAGGCGGTCCGACACCAGCTCGCCATGGACGGCCACACAGAGATCGTCGCCTCACATGAAGAGGAACACGGCGCGCTCGCAGAGCGGGAGGTCGAAGCCGCGCGCCGCGCGCTGTTCGGGGAGGGGAACTCTCAGGGCGCCGGGCGGGGCGCCGTGTGAAGGAGCGGCCCGCCCGATCCCTGGTGCTCGGCTCCGAGGCGGTTCGGCATGCGCGCGTTCTCGCGTACGGCGTGGGGCGAGGGGGGTAACGAGCCACGGGGGCGGTACACCCGACCGGCCGTACGCGCCCTGTCGGCGGCCACTCCCCGTCACGCCGACGGGTCGTGACCCCGCCTCAGCTGGATGGATTCCTCTGGCGGTTCACGGTGGTTGATCCCGAGACTCCCTCGCGCTCACGGCCGACACGCAGGACACTTGTGTCCGGAAACGGAACCGGACCATGGAGGGGGCTCCTATGCGGGACAGCCATCGGGCCGAAGCCGAGCGGCTGTTGGTACGCGCCGTGGAGGAAGAGACTCGGCGTACGGGCGGACAGGCGGACGCGAGCACACTGCTCGCCCGAGGGAGGGCCGCTCTCGACGCTATGGCCGCGAACGCGGCCGAGGAGTACGCGGTGTACGAAAGGGCGGAGGCCGAGGCGGAGGCGTCCCGGCAGCCGCTGGCGGCGCAGTTCGGGCGGGCGAATCTGTCGGCTCCCCTGCTGGTGACGGCCGTCGCGGCCGTCGCCGCGACGGGGGCGGACTTCGCGCTTGGCACCGGGCCCGGCACGGCGCTCGGCGCGGGGGCGATCGTCGCGGTGGCCGGAGCGGCGGCGACCGTGCTGAAGGTGACCGCGTCCCACTGGCCGGCGGCGCACCGCACGGCCGGGGCACTCGGGCAGCCGGGCGGGGCCGAGCAGTTGAGGCTGCAGTGGCTGACCGCTCTGGACGTACGGGGTATCCGGCCGTTCCTCGATCAGCAGCGGATGCTGACGGCGGCCAAACGGCCGGTCCGGCCGGCGCAGAAGGCCGCCGCACCGCGGCTCAGGGGCGGCGACCGGAGCGCGGCGGCCCGCAGACGGACGGTGCTCGAGCAGTCGTTCGGGCATCTGCCGCTGCCGGAGGGCGCGTTCGCGGGCCGCCGGGACGCCATGAATCAGATCGCGCAGTGGGTGCACGCGGCCCGCGCGTCGACGGAGACGAAGCCGACGATCGTCGTGCTGCACGGGCCTCGGGGCGCGGGCCGCACCACCCTCGCCGTCCGTGCGGCGCACCATCTGAAGGACCAGTTCAGGGGGGCGTGCGTCGTCGATCTGCGCGGCGACAGCGAGCACCCCCTGTCGACGCGGGACGCGCTGCTGCATCTGCTGAACCGGCTGGGCGCGCCGCGTGAGCAGCTGCTGTTCCGCGAGCGGGCTTCGGCGGAGCAGCAGGTGCGCCGGCTGGGCGAGTTGTACCACCAGCATCTGACCGGGCTGCCGGTCACCGTCGTCCTCGACGACGCGAGCGATCCGGCGCAGGTGCGCACGCTGGTGCCGGAGCGTTCGGACAGCCTGGTGCTGGTGACCGCCCGCACTCCCCTCGAACTGCCGGACGACATTCCGGCCTGGGTGCACCGGCTGCCCGTGGACGCGCTGGACGAGGCGGGCGCGGAGGAGTTGCTGCGGGCGGTCGCGGCGGCTCCGGCCGAGGGGCCGTACGACGCCCAGGCAGCCGACCGGATACGGGAGTTGTGCGGCGGGCTGCCTCTCGCGCTGCGGATCGCGGGCTCCTCGCTCGGGTCGCGTACGGCGGAGCGGCTGATCGCCGATCTCGACGCGTACGGGCCGGTCGAACCGGCCGAGCGGGCGCTGTGGCTGCGCTACACCGACCAGCCCGACCAGGCGCGGCGGCTGCTGCGCCGGCTCGCGCTGGCCGGGCGGGCGTCGCTGGGCGCGGCGGCGGCGGCAGCGCTGCTGGGGACGGACGAGCAGGAGTCGGAGCGGCTGCTGCGGGAGCTGGCGGACGCGGGGCTGATCGACAGGGTGCGGTCCAGCCGCTACCGGCTCCACGATGTCGTACGGGCCTTCGCCAGGGCCCGGCTCCTCGACGAGGAGGAGGCGTCGGAGCGTACGGCCGCGCAGGAGCGGCTGATACAGAACTACGCGGACCTCGCGGGGGCCGTGATCCGGATGGTCGACGGCAAACTCTCCACGCGGGCCGGGAAGTTCGGGGCACACGGCTTCTCCTCGCTGGAATCCGCGCTGCGCTGGCTCGACGACGAGTCCAGCTTCATCACCTCCGCGCTGCGGTACGCGGAGGGGGTCGATCAGCAGACCGTACTGGGACTCCTCGGCGCGCTCGCCGACTACTGCCTGCTGCGGGGCGACCTCTACCGGCTCGGGGAGATCAGCGAGCTGTCCCAGGCGGTCGACAAGGGGCTGCTGGAGCGTGCCGTACAGCTGCGTACGGGCATCGCCGCCCGTCAGCTCGGTGAGCTGGACAAGGCGCGCACGACCCTCTCGTCGGTCGTCGGCCTCTACCGGGAGGCGCAGAACGAGGCCGGGGCCGCGCTCGCGCTCTGCTCGCTCGGGATCACCCTGCACCATCAGGGCAATCTCACCGAGGCGGCGGCGAAGCTGAACGAGGCGATCGAGGCGCAGTCGTCGCCGGAGCAGGCGGAGGACCGGGCGTGGTCGCTGCACGCGCTCGCCGCCGTACGACGGGATCAGGCCAATCTCGCGGAGGCGCTGACGCTGCTGGCGACGGCGCTGGAGCTGCACCGGGAGGGCGAGTCGCTCCACGGCGAGGCGTGGACGCACTTCCAGCTGGGGCAGGTCTGTCTGCGGATGGGCGATGTGCCGCGCGCGGAGTCGGAGCTGCGGACGGCGCTGGAGCAGTACGGGCGTACGCGGGACGAGCGCGGTGAGGCGTGGGCGCTGACGCAGCTGGCGCGCGCCCGGCTGGTGGACGGCGAGCCGAACTCGGCGGTGGACCGGCTGCGGGAGGCGCTCTCCCGGCACCGGGACAACGAGGACGCGCGCGGTGAGGCGTGGACGCTGTACTACCTGGGACAGGCGCTGGAGGAGTCCGGCGACCGCGACCAGGCGGTACGGGAGCTGGAGCGGGCCCGGACGATGTTCTCGCGGATGCGGGACGTGTACGGGCTGGCCTGCGCCCGCCATCACTCGGGGCGCGTCACCCGCGACCAGCGCGCGGCCCAGACGGGCAACCTCCGCAACTCCGGCTTCGCCCGTCAGCTCCTGGTGGACGCCCGCGCCGACTTCCGCCGCATCGGGGTGGAGCACGGCGAGGCGTGGACGTGTCTGGAACTCGCCCTGATCGACGCGGGCAACAGCCGTCCGGCACAGGCGCTGACGCTGTGCGACGAGGCGCTGGAACTGTTCACTTCGTACCACGACGACCGCGGGGCCGACTGGGCCCGCTTTCTGCGCTGCACCCTGCTTCCGTACGCCTCTCCCGGCGGTACGGAGGTGGGCACGATCGTCGCCCAGGAGGAGCTGTCCCGGCTGATCGGCGACCGTCACGCCACTCGCGACGGCAAGCTGGAGGACTGCGCGGAGGCGTTCTCCGTGATGCTGGCCCGAGGTGTGCGGCTGGAGGACGGCTGGCAGGCGTGGACGCTGGGCCTCGTGCCGAACCGGCACGCGCGGGAGGTGATGGGCGTTCCGGTGGCGACGCCGACGTAAGCCGGGGCGGGTGAGCCGGGGCAGGTGCGTGGTCGCTGGGCCGTGGCAGGTGCGTGGTCGCTGGGCCGTGGCGGGTGCGGGGCCGACAGGCCGGGGCGGGGCTGGTGGCCGGGGCGGAGCTCCGGCCCGGCCCCGCGTACGCCGGACGTCCGTCCCGGTCCAGGACGGGGACCCCCGGGTCGCCGACGTCACTCCCCCGTGTCACGCGAGCACCGGAAGGCCGGGGTTCGCACCGGGGGCCGCCAGCGGTGGACGTGCCGGGGCCGAACCGGCGGCGGCGACCCGTGAACGTACGCCCGTACGCCCTGCCCCGCGGCCCGGAGCCCTGAGTCTGACGTCGGGGGCCCGGAGACGCGCTGCCAGGGGCATCCGCCGCCGGGTCCTGCGCCGGGCCTGTGCCCGGCTCCGCCGTCTATGCCTTCGTCTTCGCCTCTGGCAGGGTCGTCCGCGGGCTGCGGTCCGAGGCCGGGGCCTCCTCGAAGTCGACCCGGCCCATGTGCCGGGACATCGACTTCATGAGGAGCCACACGCCCACGGCCATCGCCGCGAAGACGAGGAAGCCGAGGACACCCGGAGTGACCTTGTTCGGGTCGATCTCCTTGGCCAGGGTCACCGCGTGCGTCATTGCGAGATCTGCGCTTGCGCTCATATCAGGCATTGTCGCGGATGCCCGCGAAGAGGTCGTCCTCGGGGAGGGAGGTATCGACCAGAGACGTCACCAGCTCGTACTCCTCCGTCGGCCAGATCTCCTTCTGGATCTCCATCGGCACATGGAACCACCCCCCGTCCGGATCGATCTGCGTCGCATGCGCGATGAGGGCTTTGTCACGGATCTCGAAGAAGTCGGCGCAGGGGACGTACGTGGTCAGCGTGCGCTCGGCGCGCTCGAACTCCTTCCAGCGCTCCAGCCACTCCCCGTACGGCGAGTCCAGGCCGCGCTCCAGGAGCGCCTCGTGGAGCGCGACCGTACGCGGCCGGTTGAAGCCCTGGTTGTAGTACAGCTTCCGCGGCTGCCAGACCGGGCCGAACACGGACTCGGGAAAGCGCTCCGGATCCGCGGCGCCCTCGAAGGCCGCCATCGTGATCTTGTGGGTCATGATGTGGTCGGGGTGCGGATAGCCGCCGTTCTCGTCGTACGTCGTGATCACCTGCGGGCGGAACGAGCGGATCGACCGGACCAGCCGGCCCGCCGCGCTCTCCACGTCCTCCAGCGCGAAGCAGCCCTCGGGCAGCGGCGGCAGCGGGTCGCCCTCGGGCAGCCCGGAGTCGACGAAGCCGAGCCACTCCTGACCGACGCCGAGGATCTCGCGGGCCTCGTCCATCTCCTTCTTGCGGACCTCGTGGATGTTCTCCTCGATATAGGCGTCGCCCTGGAGTTTCGGGTTGAGGATGGAGCCGCGCTCGCCTCCCGTGCAGGTCACGACCAGCACGTCCACCCCCTCGGACACATACTTGGCCATCGTGGCCGCGCCCTTGCTCGACTCGTCGTCGGGGTGGGCGTGAACGGCCATCAGTCGCAGCTGCTCAGTCAAGACTGGATCCTCAGTGATTCGTCGCAAAATGTCGGTGTGGTCCCGTAGGGACAGGGTGGAAACATCGATGAGGGGCGGTGGCGTGGTGCCGGGAGGGCGTCTCTATAGTGACCGAATCGGGGGACGGAAAATTCCGTGGGTCCCACCGGGGATCCAGTCCGAGAGGAATGACCATGGTCGGCGTGCGAGAGCAGCTTCCCGAGGGCCGGTACGGCCGCTCGGCCGACCAGCGCTCCGACCGACGGCTGAAGATCGTGGGCGCCGTCCTGGGCGTGGGTCTGATCGGCATGGTCGGCTGGTTCGGTTACGACTATGTGGCCGGGCAGCGGATCAGCGCCGAAATGATCAAATTCTCGGTCGCATCGGACTCCGAGGTCCAGGTGCATCTGGAGATCCGGAAGAACGCGGATTCCACCGGCACCTGCACGGTGCGTTCCCGTGCCGAGGACGGCGCGGAAGTGGGGCGGCTGGAAGTCGCCGTCGATCAGCGGGGCGAGTCCCGGATCGACCAGGTGGTCAAAATCCGGACGACTGGCCGGGCCACCACCGCGGAGCTGGTGCAGTGCACCTCCACATAGCCGTCTGAGCGGCTGTCCGCGGGGGCCGAGGGACCGGCCGTCGATCGGGCCATCGGGAAAAATCACCGCGGTTCGGCAGCGGATCATTGTCTGACCTGCTCTGACGCGATTCTCACGGCATTTGTTCTCCCCCTTTCCCCACGAAATTGTTAGGGTCGTGGTTTCGCCCTTCCATGAAGGCACATCCTTCTGGGTAGGGCGTTGCTTTGTATCCCAGTACCTACGAGGAGCACCTGTGACCCAGACCAGTGAAAACGTCACCTGGCTTACCCAGGAGGCGTACAACCAGCTCAAGGCCGAGCTGGCGTATCTGTCTGGTCCCGCGCGCACCGAGATCGCCAAGAAGATCGAGGCGGCTCGCGAAGAGGGCGACCTGCGGGAGAACGGCGGGTACCACGCGGCCAAGGAGGAGCAGGGCAAGCAGGAGCTCCGTGTGCGCCAGCTGACCCAGCTCCTGGACACCGCGAAGGTCGGTGAGGCCCCGCCGGACGACGGCATCGTGGAGCCCGGCATGGTCGTGACGATCGCCTTCGACGGCGACGAGGACGACACGCTGACGTTCCTGATGGCGTCCCGTGAGTACGCGAGCGCCACCGTCGAGACGTACTCCCCGCAGTCGCCCCTCGGCACCGGAGTGAACGGCAAGAAGGTCGGCGACATCGCCGAGTACGAGCTGCCGAACGGCAGGACGGCCTCCGTGAAGATCCTCGCGGCCAAGCCGTACACCGGCTGACGCCGGACCGCCCGGCCCCGCCCGCGCCGAGAGCCCTCCCGCAGGAAGGGCCGGGGCGAGCGACGGGCTGGTAGCACGAAGGGGCCGGTAGCACGAAGGGGCCGGTAGCACGAAGGGGGCCGGACCGCATGACGCGGTCCGGCCCTTCGGCGTGCCCGGACGTCCCCCCGGAGAGCCGGACGTCCCGGAGAGCCAGGCGTCCGGATCCGTCAGGAGGCGGCCGAGCGGTACTTGCGCACCGCCAGGGTGCGGAAAACCAGCAGAATCAGCGCGGACCAGAGCAGCGACGCCAGGATCGGGTGCTGCATGGGCCAGGCGTCCGACGTCTCGAATCCCGGCGGCAGATTGCCGAACAGCTCCCGGCACGCCTGGACGGTGGCGCTGAACGGGTTCCATTCCGCGATGGTGCGCAGGAAGGTCGGCATCTGGTTGGCGTCCACGAAG
Source organism: Streptomyces sp. NPDC004838 (assembly GCF_053600955.1). Taxonomy (NCBI): domain Bacteria; kingdom Bacillati; phylum Actinomycetota; class Actinomycetes; order Kitasatosporales; family Streptomycetaceae; genus Streptomyces; species Streptomyces sp. NPDC004838. The sequence continues at coordinate 109,276 of NZ_JBSGAW010000008.1, forward strand.
GCGTTCGAGATGAACGTCAACGGGAACAGCCAGATCAGTCCGCCGGAGGTGGCGGCCTCGGGGGTCCGCACGCTGAGTCCGATCAGGGCGCCGATCCAGGAGAACGCGTATCCGAGGAACAGCAGCAGGAGGAAGCCGAGGAGGACCTTGCCCACGTTCTCGTGGACGCGCCAGCCGACGATCAGCGCGACGACGGCGAGGACGGCGAGGGTGAGCGCGGTCTGTACGAGGTCGGCGAGCGTACGGCCGGTGAGGACCGCTCCACGGGCCATGGGAAGTGACCTGAAGCGGTCGATGAGGCCCTTCTGCATATCGTCGGCGATGCCCGCGCCCGCGCCGGCGGTGGCGAAGGTCACGGTCTGGGCGAAGATGCCCGCCATCAGGAACTCGCGGTACGCCTGGACGGAGTCGGAGCCGCCGACCCGGATGGAGCCGCCGAAGACGTAGGTGAACAGCACGACGAACATGATCGGCTGGATCAACCCGAAGATGATCATCTCCGGGATGCGGGTCATCCTGATCAGATTGCGCCGGGCGACCACGAGCGAGTCGTTGACCGACTGCACGATGCCGCCGCGGGGCTTGGGAGCCACGAGCTTGACGGCTTCCGTAGTGGTGGTCACTTCGCGGTCTCCTTACGGGACTTGCGGCCCTTGCGGCCCTGGGCGTCCTCGGGAACGGCATCGGACTCCTCCCGCTCGATCTCCGCGGCGTGGCCGGTGAGCGAGATGAAGACGTCGTCGAGGGTGGGGCGGCGCAGGCCGATGTCGTCGATCTCCACGCCTCGGGTGTCCAGATCGCGGATGACCTCGGCGAGGAGCTTGGCGCCGCCCGTGACGGGGACGGTGAGCTTGCGGGTGTGCTCGGCGATGGAGACCTCGCCCTTGCCGAGGGTCAGCAGCACCTCGCGCGCGGGGGCGATCTGGTCCCTCTCGTGCACGATGACCTCGACGCGCTCGCCGCCGGTCTGGTCCTTGAGCTGGTCGGCGGTGCCGCGGGCGATGACCCTGCCGTGGTCGACGACGCAGATGGTGTCGGCGAGGTGGTCGGCCTCTTCGAGGTACTGGGTGGTCAGCAGCAGGGTCGTACCGCTGTGGACCAGTTCCTGGATGACCGACCACAGCTGCTGCCGGTTGCGCGGGTCGAGTCCGGTGGTCGGCTCGTCCATGAACATCACGGGCGGGGAGACGACCAGGGCCGCGGCGAGGTCGAGGCGGCGGCGCATGCCGCCGGAGTAGGTCTTGGCGGGCCGGTCGGCGGCGTCCGCGAGGTTGAAGCGCTCCAGCAGCTCGACGGCACGGGCCTTCGCGTCACGGGAGCTCATCTGGTAGAGCTGGCCGACCATATGGAGGTTCTCGCGGCCGGTCAGATACTCGTCGACCGCCGCGAACTGGCCGGAGAGGCCGATGGAGCGGCGGACCTCGTTCGGCTGCTTGAGGACGTCGAGTCCGCCGACGACGGCCCTGCCGCTGTCGGGCTTGAGCAGGGTGGTCAGAACACGGACGGTGGTGGTCTTGCCGGCGCCGTTCGGGCCGAGAAGCCCCAGAACCGTGCCTTCGGGGACGTCGAGATCGACGCCGTCCAGAGCCTTTACGTCGCCGAACGTCTTCACGAGACCTTCGGCGTAAATGGCACCTGGCATAGGGGTCTCCCAGGGTGGTGGCAGGTAACTTACGTCGACTTCGCCGCATGCGGTCTGCGCGGTGCATGCGGTCTGTGGTGCGGGTGGTGCGGGGTGGTGCTTGTCGTGCGGGGTCGTGCTTGTCGTGCGGGGTGGTGCGTGTCGTACGTGCGGGGGAGCGCGGAGTGGCCGCGGTGGCGGTCCCACCAGGGCGCCGAAATCGGTTGAGCGGCCGGACGGCGCCGGGTGCTGTGCCGGTGCGGCCACAGTCGCGCATCCCGTACAGGACCCATCAGATGTACAGGTTTGTAGTTTTTCTTGGCAATTTTTCATATGCCCGGAGCGTCATGGGGCCGCCTGACAGGGGCACGGCGAGTCACACCGTATCGCGATGTATCGCGTCACTCAAGAGGTTGGTGCAACGCGATACATCGTGCAGCCGTCACACATCGCGCAACCGCCAAGGAGTGAAAGACCCTCGCCCCCGACCACCGCACCTCCGGCGCGGTGTCCCCCGGCACCCCGCGCCGACTCCTGACAGCCCGCACCGACTCCTGACAGCCGGCGGCTGCCGCCCGGATCCCCGCACCCGGCGGCTGACGCACAGCCGTCGGCCGTCAGTCCTCGGACAGGACCGTGTACCCCGCCTCGCGCAGCGCCGCCGCGACCTCGTCGCAGTGCTCCGGGCCCTTGGTCTCCAGCTGTAGTTCCACCTCCACCTCGGTGAGCCCGAGCCGCGGATCGGTCCGCACATGACTCACGTCGAGCACGTTAGCGTCGAGCACTGACAGTGCCGCCAACAGTGCGGCGAGGGCCCCCGGCCGGTCCGTCAGCCGGAGCCGCAGCGAGAGATAGCGCCCTGCCGCGGCCATCCCGTGCCTCAGAATCCGCTGCATCAGCAGCGGATCCACATTGCCGCCCGACAGCACGGCGACGACGGGCCCCTTGAACGCCCCCGGCTCACTCAGCAGCGCCGCCACCGGGCTCGCCCCGGCCGGTTCGACCACGAGCTTGGCCCGCTCCAGACAGAGCAGCAGCGCGCTGGAGAGCGCGTCCTCGCTCACCGTACGGACCTCGTCGACCAAGTCGCCAATGATTTTGAAGGGCAGGTCTCCGGGGCGGCCCACCTTGATGCCGTCCGCCATCGTGACCGGCGCGTCGATGGAGACCGGACGCCCCGCCACCAGCGAGGGCGGATACGCCGCCGCGCCCTCCGCCTGCACCCCGACCACCCGCACATCGGGCCGTACCGCCTTCACCGCGACCGCGATGCCCGCCGCCAGACCGCCGCCCCCGATGCCGACGACGATCGTGCGCACCTCGGGGCACTGCTCAAGGATCTCCAGACCGACGGTGCCCTGTCCGGCGATGACGTCGGGGTGGTCGAACGGGTGGATGAGGACCGCGCCCGCCTCCCGCGCGTACTCCTCGGCGGCCTGAAGGGTCTCTTCGATCACCTGCCCGCGCAGCCGCACCTCCGCGCCGTACTCCCGTGTCGCCGCCACCTTCGGCAGCGGGGCTCCCACCGGCATGAACACGGTCGAGCGCACTCCGAGCAGCGACGAGGCGAGCGCTACCCCCTGCGCGTGATTTCCGGCCGAGGCGGCGACCACGCCCGCCGCCCGCTCCTCCGGGCGGAGCCCCGAGATGCGCACATACGCGCCGCGCAGCTTGAAGGAGCCGGTGCGCTGGAGGTTCTCGCACTTGAGGTGCACAGGAGCCCCCACCAGCTGGGAGAGATGCCTGCTGCTCTCCATCGCGGTGGTCCGCGCGATCCCGGAGAGCATCTTCTGCGCCCCCCGGATGTCATCGAGAATGACGGGACGGAAGGTGCGGGACGGGCTGAAGCTCATGCCACCCAGTCTCGCAGCTCAAGCAGGGCGCGTTCGCCCTCATTTCGCGCCTCCGCGCGCTTCCGTACCGCTTCTTTGCCGGTTTCCTCAGGTCCCGTACGGACTGCCCCGGGGCCGCGTACTCTGTCCCCCACCAATCGACCGCCCCCGCACGAGAGAGCCCTTTGCCATGCCCACTTCTCAGGACATGACGACCCGTCTAGACCCCGGCCTCCTCGATGCTCTCCAGCACCAGGTCGCCCTGTTCGCGCGCCGTGCGGAACAGACCCGGCTCGGTGGGGTCGGGCAGGTTCGCAATTCGATGGACCGCGCCGCGTATTTGCTGCTCAACCGGCTCGACCGGGAAGGACCGATGGGCGTGAAGGCGCTCGCGGCGGGGATGGGGATCGACTCGTCGACCGTCACCCGCCAGGTCGCCCCCCTGGTCGACACCGGCTTGGTCAAGCGCACCTCGCACCCCGAGGACGGTCGCGCCGTCGTCCTTCAGCTCTCCCCGCGCGGGCAGGCCCGCCTGGAGGAGGTCCGCTCCTCACGGCGAGCGTTGATGGAGCGGGTGACGGACGGCTGGACGGAGCACGAGCGGGAGTCGTTCACCTCCTTGCTCACACGCTTCAACACAGCGTTGTCGGCCCGCCAGGCCGGCACGGAGGGGCCGCCGGCCACGTCATAGCCCGGCAGCCGCAACCGAGGCCGTCCGGTACCGGATCCGGCCGAGGCCCGGCAGCCACCCGACCACCGACTGACGCCGGCTGATCACCGACCGATTCACCGGCTGGTTCCCGACTGATCAACGACCACAGACCGACCGCCGACTGACCATCGACCGACCACCGACCCAGCCGACAGACCATCCCGGCCACTGTTCATCCGTTCACCCGACAACGGGGACCGCGCGGGCCGAGCCTCTCGCACCGGTACTACGACCCTGGTACGCCGACCACCTGGGTCCACCGGAGTTCCGGCCCGGCCGCGCGCCCCACGCGGGTACGCGCCTCCGCCGGACCCGAGCCGGGCTTCCTTCGGCCGGAGCCGTAGCCCCCGGGTACACACCGGCCCGTACTTCCGTCCGTAGATGCCGTGCCGACGTCTTGACCCGAGCCGCACGCCTGCCTCTATATGAGGACGTGAGCGAGCGACAGGCCGCACGGACGCGTCGCCGCACCCGGGAGTTCGAGGCGTTCGTCGCGGGCGCGGGCGGCCGGCTCCTCCACGCCGCCACCCTGCTCACCGCGGAGCCCCCCGACGACAATCCGCACGCGCGAGCACTGCTGACCGCCGCACTGGCGCGGACCTACGCGCAGTGGGACCGGCTGCGCGGCGAGGACCCGTACAACCGCACCCGGCGGGATCTCGCCGTCGGCTTCGCCCGAGGCGCTTGGCGCTATCACCGGGCGCACGGCGGCGCACTCGACCGGCTCACCCCGCGCGAACGGCTGGTTCTGGTGCTGCGGCTGTACGAAGGGGTGGCCGAGGAACAGACGGCGGCCCTGCTGGGACTCCCGGTGGAACGGACCCGCGCGATCTGTCGCCGCGCGGTCGCCGCAGTGCACCGCCCGGAGCACACGTCCCCGAGACCCGCGCCACGCGGCGCCCCGGCCGAAGCGGTGTGATGAGGAGACGGTTCGACGGAGGGCCGGTGTGATGAGCGGCCAGACCCGCAAGCAGCAGGACGTCCGCCGGATGCTGGCCGCCGGCCGTCCCCCGGCCCCTGCGGACCTGGCGGCCCGCGCGGTGGAACGCGGCACCCGGCTGCTCCGCCGCCGTCGGAGAGCCCGGCTGGCGGCCTGGGCGCTGCTGCTGGCGCTGGTGATCGCGCTCACGGTGTGGCTGGCGGTACGGGAACCCTGGGCGGCGGAACCGTCGACGACGACACCGCCGGTGGAGGGGTATTAGCGAGGCGGTGCGGGCGGTGCGGGCGGGACGGGCGGGCGGGGCTGGACGCGGAGGAGTTGCGGGGAGGACGGGCCGACGTGCTGCCGGGCTGCCGGGCTATCGGCTGTCGGGCTGCCGGGTCGGGTGCGCCCCCGAACCGCCAGGCCGTACCGGGGCCCGTTTCCCCGGCCGGGCAGCGGCCGGAAGCCCGCCCGCGATCCCGCCGCGCCCCGGGGTCCGTACGGCTACGCCAGCGCCTGCTGAAGATCGGCGAGCAGATCGTCGGCCGCCTCGATGCCGACCGACAGCCGGACCAGATCCGCGGGCACCTCCAGCGCGGACCCCGCCACCGACGCGTGCGTCATCCGCCCCGGATGCTCGATCAGCGACTCGACACCGCCGAGGGACTCTCCGAGCGTGAACAGCTTCGCCCGGTTGCAGACCTCGACCGCCGCCTCCTCGCCGCCCGCCACGCGGAACGAGACCATGCCGCCGAAGGACTTCATCTGCTTCGCCGCGATGTCATGACCGGGGTGGTCCGGCAGTCCCGGATAGAGCACGCGGGTCACCTTGGGGTGGCGGGAGAGCATGTCGGCGACCCGCACCGCGTTCTCGCTGTGCCGGTCCATCCGTACGGGCAGGGTCTTGATCCCGCGCAGCACCAGCCACGAGTCGAACGGGCCCGCCACCGCGCCCATCGCGTTCTGGTGGTACGCCAGTTCCTCGCCGACCGTCGCGTCCGCCGCGATCAGCGCACCGCCGACGACGTCCGAATGCCCGCCCATGTACTTGGTGAGGGAGTGCACGACGATGTCCGCGCCGAGCGCGATCGGCTGCTGGAGATAGGGGCTGGCGAAGGTGTTGTCCACCACGAGCAGGGCGTTCGCGCTGTGGGCGACCTCGGCGAGCACCGCGATGTCGGTGATCCCGAGCAGCGGGTTGGACGGGGTCTCGACCCAGACCAGCTTGGTCTTCGGCGTGATGGCCGCCCGGACCGCCGCCGCGTCGGAGGTGTCGGCGACCGACCATTCGACGCCCCACCGCGCGACGACCTTCGCGAAGAGGCGGAAGGTGCCGCCGTACGCGTCGTTCGGAATCACCACGTGGTCACCCGGTGCGAGCAGCGTACGGAGCAGGGCGTCCTCGGCCGCGAGCCCGGACGCGAAGGCGAGCCCGCGCCGGCCGCCCTCCAGCGCCGCCAGATTCTCCTCCAGCGCGGTACGGGTCGGGTTGGCGCTGCGGCTGTACTCGTAGCCGCCGCGCAGCCCGCCCACGCCGTCCTGCTTGTAGGTGGACACCTGGTAGATGGGCGGGACGACCGCGCCGGTCAGCGGATCGGCGGTGTTGCCCGCGTGGATCGCGAGGGTTTCGAGGTTGTCGAAGCTGTGCTGGTGGCTCATGAGGCCCGAGGGTAACGCCGAGGGGGCGCACTCGCGGAACGTGCGATGAGCCGCGCGCCCCTTGGCTGCCGCGGTGGGCGGGGCCTCGCGCTCCCGGTCCGCTCGCGCACACCGCGTCCGCTGTCCGCCCGCGCCCCACCCGCTGTCCGCTCGCGCCCCGCCCTCGGTCCGGCCGGCTCCGCCCGCTGCCGCCCTCGGATGGCGTGGCAGCCCGCTCGTGGCCGGTAACCGGCGCTCTCCGGGACAATGGCGTCATGGAGATTCTCTGGTTCCTGATCGCGATGGGCCTGCTGATCGGCATCCTCGTCCCCTTCGTCCGCCGCAGGCGCTCGCCCCTCCAGGTGGTCGACCCGCGTTCCCCGGACGCGGCGAACCCGGACGACTACGGGTTCCTGCGCCAGGAGGAGCTGGACATCCGGCTGCCGGGCCCCGACCAGGATCTCCTCGATGTGCTCGATGTCGTCCAGCAGACCCAGGACTGGCGGGCGGCGGCCCAGCTGCTCTCCGGCACGCCTGCGGAGGGCGAGGTCCGCTGGCAGCGGGTGCAGGCGTTCGCCGGCGCCGCGTCCCTGGAACTCCGGCAGAAGCCGGGCGTGGGCGGGGCGTGGCTGCGCGCCTGGCGCTCGGACTCCCCCAAGGACGCGGGCGGCGCACAGGTGCACGCGGAGTTCCTGGTGCAGCAGGCGTGGCGTTCCTCGTCGGCGGGCCAGGACGACTTCCGGATCATCCTGGAGGAGGCCCGTACGGTCTCCGCGCAAGCGGCGCTCCTGGCGCCCGGCGACCCCGTTCCGTACATCACGGAACTGGCCGTGGCACGCGGCCTCGGCTACACACACGAACAGTTCGACCAGCTGTGGGCGAAGGTGATCGACCGCGCGCCGACGCACATGGGCGCGCATCTGGCCGCGCTGCACTACTGGTGCGAGAAGTGGCACGGCAGCCGCGAGGAGGCCGACCACTTCGCGACGACGGCCGCGGCCCGCGCACCCCAGGGCTCGCTGCTGGCGTCGCTGCCGCTGTTCGCGGTGCACGAGCACGTCCCCGACCTGGTGCTGGTGCAGAACTTCTACCAGAGCGCGGTCGTCACCAAGGCGGTGGAGGGCGCGCTCTTCGCGGTCCACTCGGCCCGTCCGGGTGACCCGATGCTGGCGCACGTACGCCATCTGCTGGTGAGTTTCCTCGTACGGTCGGAGCGGTGGGCCGAGGCGATGAACCAGTTCGTGTGGGTGGACGGCCACGTGGGCGCGCTGCCGTGGACGCTCAGCGACGACCCGGCGGCGGAGTACACGGTGTACCGGAACCTGGCGGTGGCCGGTTACGAGGCGAACGGCGGCAGCCCGGCCACGCTGCGCCGGTAGCGGCCACGGCTTCCGCGGCAGCGGCCGCAACGGCGGCGGGCGGTCCGGGCGGAGCCTGGCGGCGGGGGGCGGAGCCTTGGCGGCAGGGGTACGCGAGGGGGCGGCCGGGGGCTCCGCTCCCGGTGGGGCCCGACGCTTGCCGGACCGAGGAATTCCACCGCCTCCCGAAGCGTTCCACCCATACCGAAGCGCCCCTGAGGAGGAGCCCGCATGTTCGTGTCCCGCCGCGCCCCCGCCCTCCCCACCCCGGACGAGGCCCTCCCCGGCAGGCCGGACCTCGCCTTCACGGTCCCCGACCGCCACACGGTCCTGGGCAACCCGCTGCTCGGCCCGTACCCCGACGGCCTGGAGGTCGCGGACTTCGCCCTGGGCTGTTTCTGGGGCGCGGAGCGCAAGTTCTGGCAGACCCCCGGCGTCTGGACCACCCTCGTCGGCTACCAGGGCGGCCACACCCCCAACCCCACCTACGAGGAAGCCTGCTCCGGCCTGACCGGCCACACCGAGGCGGTCCGCGTCGTCTTCGACCCCCAGACCGTCTCGTACGAGCAGCTCCTGAAGCTCTTCTGGGAGTCCCACGACCCGACCCAGGGCTTCCGCCAGGGCAACGACGTGGGCACGCAGTACCGCTCGGCGATCTACACCCACTCCCCCGCCCAGACGTCCACGGCGACCGCCTCCCGCGAGGCGTACCAGAAGGTCCTCACGGGCTCGGGCTACGGCGCGATCACCACGGAACTCCTGCCCGCGGAGGACCGGCCCTTCTATCCGGCCGAGGCGTACCACCAGCAGTATCTGGACAAGAACCCGGCCGGGTACTGCGGGATCGGCGGTACGGGGGTGGCCTGCCCGATCGGTGTGGCCAAGGCTGACGGCTGACGGCTGACGGCTGACGGCTGACGGCTGACGCCAGCACGGCACGGCACGACTCAGCACGGCTCAGCGGGCCTTCCCCGAGCTTCACGAACCGCCTGCGCAACCGGCCCCGGCACGGGGGCGTTCCCCCAAGCCCGTGTCGGGCACCGGAGGATCGGTACCGTCGGTGGCGTGTCCGGTGCGCGTCGGCTTGGTCGCCCGCAGTACGCGTGCCGGTGGGTCGCGCGACTGGGGAGCTGATTTTCGGCATGGCGGCTGGTGCTGCTCAAGGATCGAGAGAAGGTTTCACTTCGGCCGAGGCGGCGCGAGTGATGGCTGCCGCTTGTCGGGCCGTGGGGCTCGACGGCAGAGGGGCGGAGTTGATCCGCTTCGGGGAGAACGCGCTGTTCCGGCTGGCGGCTGAGCCGGTGATCGCGCGTATCGCGCGGTCGGTGGAGTATCTGCCGTTCGCGCGCAATGAACTGGCGGTCTCCCGCTGGCTGGCGACTGAGCGGTTTCCGGCCGCTCGGGTCGTCGACGACCTTGAGCAGCCGCTGTCCATCGACGGGCATCCGGTGACCTTCTGGCATCTGATCCGGGGCGCGGACCGGAAGGCCACCTACGGGGAGCTGGGCGCGGTGCTGCGGGATCTGCACACGCTGACACCGCCTGCGGGCCTGGAGCTGCCGCCGTACAACGTGTTCGGGCGTACGGATCTCCGCATCGAGCGGGCCGTGGGCATCTCCGAGGACGACCGGCAGTTCCTGCGCCAGCGGGACCGGGAACTGAGGGCCAAGCACGCGGAGTTACGGTTCGCATCGGCCAAGGGACCCGTCCACGGGGACGCGCATATCCAGAACCTCATGGTGGACACCGAGGGCCGGGTGATCCTGATCGACTTCGAGAACTTCGGCTTCGACCACCCGGAGTGGGACCTGATGGTCACGGCCGTGGAACATCACAGCCTCGGGTGGCAGACGGATACGCAGTACGCCGACTTCGTACGCGAGTACGGGCGCGATCTGCGGGACTGGCCCGGCTACGACACCTTGCGCGGGATCCAGGAGTTCCACATGACCACATGGCTCATGCAGAACGTCACCGAGAACGAGAAGACCGCCGAGGAGTACCGGCGTCGCATCGCCGGGTTGCGCGACGACGACGGCCCACGGGACTGGCACCCCTGGTAGGGCCTACCCGCCGTCGAGCCGGACGAGTGGTCGCGTACCCGCGTTCTGGAAAGGACCGGTGCGTGACCCCACTGCGACCGGCTCGGCAGCATCGGATGCGACTGATGTACGCCGACATGTACGACCGACCACGGCTCGGGAGCACCCGATTCTGCGGTGGTGCGCAGGCCGGAGGCACCGGGGTGATCGTGTGACGCGGTGCGCCGGAACGGGCGGTCGGTAGACTGCGCGCATGGGTTCGTACATGCACTACTTCTTTCTCTGATTCCGGGCGCGGACGCCGTGTTCGAGCAACTCGGCCGACCTCTGTCGGCTCACGAGTGATCGCTCCGCTGCCGTCCGTCTTCGCCCGTTTCGAATGAACCCTCATCTTCGTCATCAGGGAAAGAAGCATGCGCGAACGCGCCCAATTGACCATGAAGGACGTCTCCAAGGCGTACGGCACCCGCCCCGTCCTCGATCAGGTGTCGCTCACCGTCCGGCCCGGCGAACGCGCCGGGGTCATCGGTGAGAACGGCTCCGGGAAGTCCACCCTGCTCCGGCTGATCGCCGGGGCCGATGCCCCCGACAGCGGGGAGATCACCGTCAGCGCACCGGGCGGGACCGGGCATCTCGCCCAGACGCTCGCCCAGACCTTCGGGCTCGGCCCCCGGAACACCGTGCGGGACACCGTCGATGCCGCGCTCGCCGAGCTGCGGGACATCGAGCGGCGGCTGCGGCAGGCCGAGAAGGGCCTCGAAGCCGATCCGGGCGAGGAGGCGCTCAGCGCGTACGGCGATCTGCTGGCCGCCTTCGAGGCGCGCGGCGGATACGAGGCCGACGCCCGCGTCGACGCCGCGCTGCACGGGCTCGGGCTCGCCCGCATCCCCCGCGACCGCGCGCTCGGCACGCTCTCAGGCGGGGAGCAGTCGCGGCTCGCGCTGGCCTGTGTGCTGGCCGCGGCACCCGAGTTGCTGCTGCTCGACGAGCCGACGAATCATCTCGACCGGCAGGCGACCGAGTGGCTGGAAGCCCATCTCAGGGGCCATCGCGGCACGGTGGTCGCCGTCACGCACGACCGGGCGTTCCTCGAACGCGTCGCCACCACCATCCTGGAGGTGGACGGGGACACCCGCGCGGTGCACCGGTACGGCGACGGCTGGGCCGGCTACCGGACCGCCAAGGCCGCCGACCGCCACCGCCGGGAGCGGGAGCATCAGGAGTGGCTGGACGAGCTGGCGCGTACGGAGGAACTGGTCACGGCCGCAGGGCAGCGGCTCGCCTCGACCGGGAAGGATCCGGGCCAGGGGTTCGGCAAGCACCGGCGCTCGCGTGAGGCCAAACTGTCCGGCCGGGTCAGAGCGGCCCGACAGCGGCTGGACCGGCTGCGGCGGGAGCCGGTGGCCGAACCGCCCGAGCCGCTGCGGTTCCGGGCGCGGCCCGTCACGGCAGGCGGCCAGGGGCGGCTCGCCGAGCTGACGGACATCGCCGTCGCGGACCGGCTGCGACTGGACGGCCTCCGGGTGGAGTCCGGGCAGCGGCTGCTGGTGACCGGCCCGAACGGCGCGGGCAAGACGACCCTGCTGCGCGTGCTGGCCGGCGAGCTGAGTCCCGATCGGGGCACGGTCCGCCGTCCGGAACGGGTCAGGGTCGGCTATCTCCCGCAGGAACTGCCGGCCGCACCGTCGCCGCGACCGCTGCTCAGCGCGTACGCCTCGGGCCGGCGCGGGCTTCCCGAGGAGTACGCGGCCGAGTTGCTCGGCCTCGGGCTGTTCCGCGAGGAGGACCTGGCCGTTCCGGTCGCGGCTCTCTCCATCGGGCAGCAGCGGCGGCTCGAACTGGCCCGGCTGCTGGTCTCGCCCGCTGATCTCCTCGTACTCGACGAGCCGACCAACCATGTGGCGCTGAGCCTGGTGGAGGAGTTGGAGGACGCTCTGTCGGCGTACGAGGGCGCGGTCGTCGCGGTCTCGCACGACCGGCGGTTCAGAAGCGGGTTCGGGGGTGAGCGGCTGGAGCTGCGCTCCGGGCGGCGCAGGGCCTGACGAGGACCTGGCCGGGGGCCTGGGCCGGGGGCCTCGCCGGGTTGGTCTCCGGGCCGAGGGGTGGCTTCCGGGCCGGGTCGGGCCTCGGGGGCCTCCCAGTCGGGTCGGCCTCCGGGCCGGAGGGGAACTCCGGGCCGGAGGGTGGCCTGTGAGTCGGGTCTGCCTCCGGGCCAGGGTGCCGGGCTCCCGCGTCGCGTTCGCCGCGCCCCGGCCCGGGCGGTCCCGGCGGGCCCGAGGCCGGAGGCCACAAGCCGCGCTCGGGACCGGCGACATTGCGCCATTAGGGTTTCCGTGTGGGGATCAGTGAACGGCAGGACGAGACGACCGGGCGTACACACGCTGAGGAACACGCGGAAGGAAGCGCGCGGGCTCACGGGCAGGACCGGCCGGAGCGCGGGGAGGGCGAGCGGGAGACCGTGCGGGCCCGGTGGCGGCGTCGGCTCGGCCGCGGCGGTGTCCCGCTCGTCACGACCGCCGTCGTCGTACCGCTGTACGTGCTGTGGGCGGGCTGGCTCGCGACCGGCGGCGGCGATCTCGCGGCCCAGCTGGCGTGGACCGGTTTCACGGAGCGGCACCCGTCGTCCGCGTACAACCTCTCCTGGTACGGCGGGATGCACACCGCCAACTACAGTCTGCTCACTCCCCCGTTGATGGCCCTGTTCGGTGTGCGGGCGGTCTCCGTCGCGGCCGGTCTCGCCGCGACCTGGGCGCTGGCGCGGCTCGTCGGGCGGGGCGGAGTGCCGCACCCGCTGTGGCCCTCGCTCGCCGGGGCGCTCGCGCTCTGGGCCAATATCGCCTCTGGGCGTACCACCTTCGCCCTGGGCGTCGCGATCGGCCTTTTCGCGCTGTTGTCCTTGCGTCGCCCGGCCGTGGCCGCCGTGTGCGCGCTCCTCGCGACGGCGGCCAGTCCGGTCGCCGGCCTCTTCCTCGTCGTCGCGGGGGCCGCGTATCTGCTGGACCGCCGGTGGCGTGAGGCCGTGGCGCTGCTGGTGCCGCCGGCGGTCGTGGTGGGGGCGACGACGCTGCTCTTCCCCTTCAAGGGGGAGATGCCGATGCAGAGCGAGAAGCTGTGGTTGGCGCTCTTCGTCTGCGCGGTCCTGGTCGCCGCCGCGCCGCGCGACTGGCGGATCGTGCGGTACGGAGCGGGGGTGTACGCACTCGGCGTCGTGCTGACCTTCTTCACCCCCTCCCCGATCGGGCGGAACGTCGAGCGGCTGGCGGGGCTCGCGGGGCCGCCGGTACTGCTCGCGGCGGTCCTGGCGACGGTGTCCGCGGCGGGCGGGGCGGCTGCCCTCCTGCGCTCCGGCGGATCCCGGACCGTACTGCTCCGGAGGGTCCCGGTCGCCGTCCTGGTCATCGGTCTGGTGATCAACGCCTACTGGCTGGCCGACAAGACCGAGGACGATCTCGCCGTCTCCAACTCCGTGCCCTCGTGGGCTTCGAACACCGGCGGAGTCGTACGGGAGCTGGAGCGGCTGGGCGCGGACCGTACCCGCGTCGAGGTCGTCCCGGCCCGCGATCACCGTGAGGCGACCGTCCTCGCCCCGCACGTCAACATGGCTCGCGGCTGGAACCGTCAGCTCGACGTGGAGCGCGGGCGGCTGTTCTACGACGGGTCGCTGAGCCCCCGGACCTACCGGGCCTGGCTGAACCACTGGGCGGTCGGCTATGTGGTGCTGCACCACGGGCGGCCCGACGGTCCCGCCGAGGGCGAGGCCGCGATCGTACGGAGTGAGCCGGCGTGGCTGGAGCGGGTCTGGCGGGACGACGACTGGACGATCTACCAGGTGCGGGACGCGGTGCCGCTGGTGTCGCCTCCGGCGTCGGTGGTGCGCGCCGACGCCGCCGAGCTGGTGGTGCGGATGCCGTCCGCCGGGTCGGTGACGGTACGGGTGGCGTACTCGCCGTGGCTCCGGGTCGGCGGCGCGGCGGACGGGGCGTGCCTGCGGCGGGACGGCGAGTGGACGCGGCTGACGGTGGAGCGGGCCGGGGAGTACGTGCTGGACTCGCGTTACCGGTTCCCGCGCTCGGCGGGCTCGGGCTGCTGACCGGCGGGCGAGCCGTCCGGGCCGGGACACCGTGTCGCGGGGCGGCAGCTCCGGGGGCGCCGGCGGACGCACCGGCCCGGCACACGGCCCGACGGGGCTGGCACGGCAGACGACCCGACGGGGCTGGCCCGGCAGGGCCTCATCTGGGCCTGACCTGCGGGTACACGGCCTGGGGCAGCCGTGGGCAGGCCGAATGTCAGTGGCGTGTGGCACGCTCGGACCATGATTGATCACGTCTCAGTCCAGGTGGCGGACCCAGCCGCGAGCGCCACCTTCTACGACCGTCTGCTCGCCCCGCTCGGCGGGAGACGGCTGCTCGATCTCGGCGAGGTGATCGGCTGGGGCAGGGAGCAGCCGACGTTCTGGATCGGCCCGGTGACGACGGGCGGCGAGCCGCGCGAGGCGCACATAGCCTTCACGGCTTCCGGCCGTGCGGAGGTGCGCGCGTTCTTCGACGCGGCCGTGGCGGCCGGTGCCGAGGTGCTGCACGAGCCACGCGTGTGGCCCGAGTACCACCCGGAGTACTACGGGGCGTTCATCAGGGACCCGGACGGCAACAACGTGGAAGCGGTCTGCCATCGGCCGGAGTAGGCGGGGGCAGACGAGAAGGCGAGTGCCGACGCGCGAGCGGCGGCACCCACGGGGGGTGCCGCCGCCTGCGTTACGCGCTCTTCCGCCCGGTCCCGGGACGCCCCCTCGCGGAAGGCGTCCCGATCCCGGTACACCCGGTCGCGGGGAACGTCCGGTCGCGGGGAACGTCCGGGTCAGACCGCCGAACCGGCCTTCCAGGCCGTCCAGTTCATGTTCCAGCCGTTCAGGCCGTTGTCCGGCTTGATCGTCTTGTCCTTGGAGTTCTGCACGATCACGACATCGCCGATGATCGAGTTGTCGTAGAACCAGGCTCCGGGCTTGTTCGGGTTGTTCGCGCCCTGGGCGTCCTCCAGACCGACACAGCCGTGGCTGGTGTTGGAGTTGCCGAAGACTCCGCGACCCCAGTAGTTGCCGTGGATGAAGGTGCCGGACGTGGAGAGCCGCATCGCGTGCGGGACGTCCTTGATGTCGTACTCACCCTTGCCGTCGGAGTCCGTGAAGCCGACGGTCGCACCGTTCATCCGGGTCTCCTTGAACTTCTCGGAGATCACCATCTGACCGTTGTACGTGGGGGTGGAGGGCGCGCCCGCGGAGATCGGGATGGTCTTGATCGTCTTGCCGTCCTGCGTGACCGTCATGATCTTGGACTTGGCGTCGACGGTGGAGACCTGGTTGCGGCCGATCGTGAAGGTGACCGTCTTCTGCTGAACGCCGAAGACGCCGTCCGCGCCCTCGACCCCGTCCAGGGCGAGCTTCAGCGTGACGGTGGAGCCCTCCTGCCAGTACTGGTCGGGCCGGAAGTCCAGGCGCTGCGAGTTGAACCAGTGGCCGACGACCTCCTGGCCGCTGGTGGACGTCACGGTGATCCCGGACTGCACGGCCTTCTTGTCGGTGATCGCCTTGTTGAAGTTGATCGACACCGGCATGCCGACGCCGACGGTGGAACCGTCCTCGGGCGTGAAGTTGCCGATGAAGCTGTTGGTCGGCGAGACCGTGGTGAAGGTGGCGTTCTCGTGGGCCACCAGGCCCTTGGCGTCCTTCGCGCTGGCGCTGACCTTGTACTCGGTGGAGCGCTGGAGCGCCTTCGACGGCGTCCAGGTCTTGGCGTCGGCGGAGAGGGCGCCCTCGACGGCCTGACCGTCGGCGGTGGTGAGGGTGACCTCGGTGAGCGTGCCGTCGGTGACGGTGACCTTGGCGTTGTTGATGCTCGCGTTGTTCGTGCCGGTCTTGGGTTCGATGGCTATTCGGGCCGTGGAGACCTCCTTGGCCGCCGCCTCGTCGACCTGGGCCTGCGACTTCGTCGGGGCGTCCGTGCCGCTGCTGTCCTTGCTTCCGCCGTCGCTACAGGCCGACAGCGCCATTACACCGCCGAGCACAGCGGACGCGACCATCAGGCCCCTGCGCCGCTTGCTGTACGTCATCACACGCTTCTCCATCGTCGCCGAGTCCCCTGACCGAACTTCCCAACCATTGGGGACAACACCTATCTCTGGGTACCCGGTTCCACATCCCGCAAGGAATGTGGCGAATACCACTCGCCGTTTGCCGTTATTCCAGCCGTCGTGCGCACCACGCACCCCGTGTTGTCCGGATTCACGTGTCTCGCGTACGACGCGAACTGGCCAGCCCCCCTCGCCATCCTCCCGGTCATCTCGCTGGTCGAGGTCCCGTCCGGCCGTGTCGGAGGCGCGCTCCGGCCGGTCCGCGGGACCCATTCCGCCACCAACCGTACATACCACAACGACTCGGAAGTGGTCGTATGGCGGAGTCGGTGGTCCGGAACCGCCCGGCTTTCCCCTGGGGCGCCGGGTTCACTAGCATCAGCCAATCGCCCAACTCGATGATGCCTCAAGGGGGATCGAGTCTGTGACCGTCGCACGTCGCCCGCTTCTGACCGCCGCTGCCGCGGGGTCTCTGCTCTGTGCGCTGTGGTTCGTTCCCTCGGCGAACGCCACGGCCGAGCGTCCGGAGGCGGAGAGACAGGGGACCGCCGCGGTCACGGCGGGCGCGGGCTCCGGTGAGCTGCGGCTCGCGGATACGGGCAGCGTCGACACGACTCCGTATCTGGTCGGGGGGACGGCGTCCCTCGCGGTCGGCGCGGGGTTCGTGGCGTTCGCGGTACGGCGGCGGGACTCCACACCGATGTGAGGCTCCCGGCGTCGATGCGAGGCCCGGAGTCGGTGCGAGGCTCCCCGTACCGAGGTGCGGCTCCCCCGTGCCGACGAGATGCGGCTACCCCGTAGCCGTACCGACGAGATGCGGCTCCCGCCGGGGCGGCGGTGTCAGGCCAGCGGGCCGGTGACCGCCTCCACCGCCGCGATGAGCCGTCCGTCCCGTACGAACGCGTCGGTCGCCTCCAGGTCGGGCGTGAGGAACCGGTCCGGGCCCGGACCCGGCACATGGGCCGCGCGCAGTGCGGCGACGGCCGCGCTGGAGGCGGGCGCGGGGGTGAGGCCGTGGCGCAGTTCGATCGCGCGGGTCGCCGCGTACAGCTCGACGGCGATGATCCGGCCGAGCGCGTCGACGGAGGTCCGCAGCTTGCGGGCGGCCGACCAGCCCATGGACACATGGTCCTCCTGCATCGCGGAGGATGGGATGGAGTCGGCGGACGCCGGGACGGCGAGCCGCTTCATCTCGCTGACGAGCGCGGCCTGCGTGTACTGGGCGATCATCAGGCCCGAGTCCACTCCCGCGTCGTCGGCGAGGAACGGCGGCAGACCGTGGCTGCGGTTCTTGTCGAGGAGCCGGTCGGTGCGGCGCTCGGTGATGGAGCCGAGGTCGGCGGCGACGATGGCGAGGAAGTCGAGGACGTACGCCACGGGTGCGCCGTGGAAGTTGCCGTTGGACTCGACGCGGCCTTCCCCGGTGCCCGACGCCGGGCCGGCGCCCCCGTGGAGGACGACGGGGTTGTCCACGGCCGAGGCCAGTTCCCGGTCGGCGACGAGACGGGCGTGCGCGAGCGTGTCCCGGCCCGCGCCCGCGACCTGGGGGGCGCAGCGCACGGAGTAGGCGTCCTGGACGCGGGGGGCCTCGTCCTGCTGGAAGTGTCCGACGAGCCCGGAGCCCTTGAGGACGGCGCTCATATTGGCGGCGGAGACGCCCTGGCCGGGGTGGGGGCGGATGGCGTGCAGTTCGGGTGCGAGGACCTTGTCCGTGCCGAGGAGCGCTTCGAGACTGAGCGCGGCGGTGATGTCGGCGGAGGTGTAGAGCCGCTGGAGGTCGGCGATGGCCATGACGAGCATGCCGAGCATGCCGTCGGTGCCGTTGAGGAGGGCGAGTCCTTCCTTCTCGCGCAGTTCCACGGGCGTGATGCCGTGCTCCGCGAGCACCTCGGCCGCGGGCCGGACCTTGCCGTCGGGGCCCTCGGCGTCGCCCTCGCCCATGAGGGTCAGGGCGCAGTGGGACAGCGGCGCGAGATCCCCGGAGCAGCCGAGGGAGCCGTACTCGTGGACGACGGGCGTGATCCCGGCGTTCAGTACGTCCGCCATGGTCTGCGCGACCTCGGGGCGTACGCCGGTGTGCCCCGAGCAGACGGTCTTCAGCCGCAGGAACATCAGCGCCCGCACGACTTCCCGCTCCACGCGCGGACCCATCCCGGCGGCGTGCGAGCGCACGATGTTGCGCTGGAGCTGTGCGCGCAGTTCGTGGCCGATATGGCGGGTCGCGAGCGCCCCGAAGCCGGTGGAGACGCCGTAGACGGGCTCGGGCTTGGCGGCGAGCGCGTCCACGATGGCACGGGCGGCGGCGAGCGCGTCGAAGGCGGCGGCCGAGATCTCGACGCGGGCGTCCTCACGGGCCACGGCGATGACATCGGCGGCGGTGGTACCGGACGTCCCCACCACGACTGTATGCATATTCATATTCAGGAGCGTACGGATTGAATTGCGCTATGTCACCAGTCGCAGCGGGACCGGCTCCCGACCGGGGCCCACGGGGAGCGGGACGCCGCCGGGGCGCAGTCAGGGGCGTCGGCAGGGGCAGGTCAGGAGCAGGTCACGGGCAGGTCAGGGCCCGGCGGGAAGGTCGGGACCTGGCCGGGAGACCGCCGGGAGGCTGCCGGGAGACCGAGGCGCGGCCGGGAGGTCAGGGCTCGCTCCAGGGCTCCTGGACCTCGTCGGGCGACGCGCCCCGGAAGCGGCGGCGCTCCTGCCGCTGCGGGACGGGCGGGGTGTCCGCGAGCCGCAGTACGGTGCCGTCCCGGCCCGCGACCACGGGCTTGGGAGAGCGGGCCGCCTTGGCCCGGTACTGAGCGGCGTCGGCGAGCCGGAAGAGTCTGCGGGCGGTTCTGATCTCTCCGATCAGGTCCCCGGTGGACGCGACCCCGCACGCCACGCCCTCCCCGAGCTCCAGTTCCGCGGCCCGTACGCAGAGTTCGTCCGCGACCCCGACCACGTCGTCGGACGACGGCCCCACGCAGACGAGACAGAATTCGTCGCCGCCGAGCCGGGCGGCGAGGGTGTCCGGCAGCATCGCGCCGCAGCGGGACAGCACCGAGCCGAAGCGTTCCAGCAGCCGGTCGCCGACCGCGTGCCCGTGCGTGTCATTGACGCGCTTCAGCCCGTTGAGGTCGCAGACCACCAGACTGACGACGCTCCCGTCCGCCCGGTGCCGCTCCACCGCCTCGTCGAGCCGCGTGTCGACCGCCCGCCGGTTCGCGAGCCCGGTCAGCGGATCCGTGAACGCGAGCCGCCGCACTTCTTCGAGCCGTTCGGTCTGCGCGATCCCCGCGGCGATGACGGACGCGAGAACGGTCGCGAAGTCGGCGTCCTCCCGGTCGAAGACGGGCGCGCCCAGCGGCCGGGCGACATAGAGCTCGCCCCAGGCCCGCCCGTGCAGCACGATCGGCGCGACGACACAGCACCCCCGGCGCCGCCGCCGCAGCGCCGCGGCCCGCGCCTCGGCCCCGCCGGGGACGGCGGGGAGCGAGGGGTGACGGTAGCTGCGGGGGGTGGTGGGTCCGGCCGCTGCGGTGTCGGGGCGGGCCGTCCGGGGCGCGGGGCCCCCGGAGCCGTAGCCGCGCCCCGGCGGCCCGTCCCCGGCCGTGGCCGTGGCCGACCGTGCCGCGCCGGGCTCCTGGTCCGGCGCGGTCTGCTGCTCCGGACCGAACTCGGGGACCACCGAGGCGCGACCGGCCTCCGCCCACGGGCCCGGAGGACCCGGAGGACCCGGAGGACCCGGAGGACCCGGCGAGCCCGACGCATCCGACGCACCCGAGGCCGGTGGACCCTTTTCCGGCTCGTCGGACGCGTACCCCGGCACGAGCGGTTCGGCAGTCGGCTGCACGACCGGTTCCGCGGGTGCCGCCGGAACCGACGGGTGGAGATCCGGATCAAGACTGAGGTCGAGGGCCGGATCGTGGTCCATGTCGAGGCTCAGATCGAGATCGGGATCCACGTCCAGGTCCGGATCCGGGTGGAGATCGAGATACGAGGCCCGTTCCGGGCCGGGGCCGTCCACCGACTCGACCCAGGCTTCCGGCTCGCCGCCGCCCGCCCAGCGTTCGTGAAGAAACTCCGTGATCTCGGGGAAGCGGTTGACGGGATAGGTCTCCGACTCGGGGAACTCCTCCTCGTCGGCGGCCCTGTCGCCTTGGTTCACCAGCACCTTGAGGCGTCCCAGCTCCCGCTCCCACACGGACAGCGCCGCGAACGACCCGGCGAGCGCGGAGCACGCGCCCTGGGCCGCGGCGCTCCAGAACTCACGCGGAGTCTGCGCGGCAGCCATCGCCTGCGCCAACGCCACTACGGCCCGCAACCGCCGATCCTCAGCCATCACCCCAGCTTAGGAGGGTTTCAGTGGTTTTGATCGGTTGGGGCGAACTGGGCCGCATGACTCTGGGTGATCACCTATGTGAACAGAGTGAGTCCGTCGGCCTCACTCGCCGGGCCACTCGGGCTTCCGCTTCTCGTTGAACGCGGCGACACCCTCCGCACGGTCCCCGGAGAAGGCGACCGCCCGCCAGGCGCCGTCCTCCACCTCGAGACCGGCTCGC
This sequence comes from Streptomyces sp. NPDC004838, assembly GCF_053600955.1. NCBI lineage: Bacteria > Bacillati > Actinomycetota > Actinomycetes > Kitasatosporales > Streptomycetaceae > Streptomyces > Streptomyces sp. NPDC004838. The sequence continues at coordinate 130,074 of NZ_JBSGAW010000008.1, forward strand.
AGATCGAGCCCCTGCCCCAGCCGGAGGGCGCGCTTGGCGGCGCGCAGCCCGACGGGAGAGTTGGCGGCGATACGGCCGGCGAGGTCGAGCGCTTCCGTACGGGCATCCTCTCCGAGCTGGTCCACGAGCCCCAGTTCCCGGGCCTCCGCCGCCGCGACCCGGCGCGCCGTGAAGACCAGTTCGGCCGCGCGCGCGGCGCCGACCCTGCGGGGCAGCAGCTGGGTGCCCCCGCCGCCGGGGATGACGCCCACGGAGACCTCGGGCAGACCGACGACCGCGGTGTCGTCGGCGACAATCACATCACAGGCGAGCGCCAGCTCGAACCCGCCGCCAAGCGCGTACCCGTGCACGGCCGCCACAGTGGGCATCGGCAGCTCCAGCACGCCCGTGTACGCGGCCCGCGAGGTGGGCCGCTGCCGGAGCAGTTCGGCGTCGCTGAAGGAGTTGCGCTCCTTCAGATCCGCGCCTACGCAGAAGGCGCGGTCGTTGGAGGAGGTCAGCACGGTGACCCGTACGCTCTGGTCGGCGGCGAGCGCGTCACAGGCGGCGGCGATGGAACGGCCCATCTCGGTGGAGACGGCGTTCATGGCCTTGGGGCGGTCGAGGACCAGTTCCGCGATGTGCGCGTGCCTGCGGACGAGCACGAATTCGCCGAACCGGCGCTCGGACGCAGACTCGAGCGACGCGGATGCGGACGACGCGGACGACGCAGACGTGGACGACTCGGATGACTCGGATGACTCGGACATGTGAACACCCTCCCGGTTAACGACGGTTCACCGGATCATAGGCTTCCGCCGCCGGGGCGACGGCGGCCAGCCGACGCGGGGACGCCCACGCCTCCGGCCGGTCTCCGCTTCAGGGCCGGCGCGTCAACGCCCACGGGGCTGGATTCCGTCGGCCTCACCTGTGCGTTCGAGCCCGTCCGGCGATCGAGTACGGAGCCGTGTCCGGGCCGGGGCCACCGGGCAGGGGCGGTCGGGCGCACGCGGGACTCCCCGGCCCGTCAGCGGCGAACGAGGACGCACCCGCAGCCTGTCCGGCGGTCGAGGACACCGTCGAAGGCCGCGCGCGGCGACCGCGCCGGCTCAGGTCAGAGCACGTCGCGGCGGGACAGAAGCCACGGTTCCACCACGCCCAGACCCCGCACCGGCCGTTGCCACATCGGCTGGAGGGCGAAGCGGTACGGGGGCGGGGGCTCGCCCTCCTTCTCCGCCGTGGCCGCTTCCTCCGCCGCCTGGGTCTCCGACTTCGGCGCGTCGCCCGTGCGGATCAGCTCCAGCGCGAACGCGCCGTCCACCAGCACCGCGTCCTTCGGAGCTATCGATGTCAGTCGGCTCGCGAGGTTCACCGTGGTGCCGAAGACATCGCCCATGCGCGTCGTGACGGTGCCGAAGGCGATCCCGACGCGCAGGGCGGGCATCGACTCGTCGTACTTCATCGCGTCGATGAGCCGCAGGGCGATCTCCGACGCCGTGCCCGCGTCGTCCGCCGCGTACAGCACTTCGTCGCCCAGGGTCTTGATCAGCCGGCCGCCGTGCGCGGCGACGAGATCCGCCGAGGTGGTCTCGAACGCCTCGACCAGCTCGCCCAGTTCCTCCTCCTCCAGCCGCCGGGTCAGCCGGGTGAACCCCACGAGGTCCGCGAAGCCGACCGCGAGCCGGCGGTCGACCATCTCCTCGTCGTCCGCGGCCTGGACGACCCGTCCGGTGGCCGCCGCGAGCTGCCGCCGCCAGACGTAGACCAGGAACTCCTGAAGCTCGGGCAGGAGGAGTTCGATCAGGGGGTACGTGACTTCCGTACGGGTCATTCCGGGCTCGGGCGGCTCGGTCAGGCCCTCCAGGAAGGAGTCGATCTGCCACTCCGCGAGCCTGGCGGTGGTCTGACCGGTGGAGCGCGCCACCTGAATCGCCATCGGCTCGCTCAGCAGGCCCGCCTCCACGAGACCGGCGAGCCGTCGCAGGGCGAGGACGTCCGCCTCGGTGAGGGCCTTCGCCTGACCGATGTCCGCGAAACCCATGGCCCGCCAGAAACGGGAGGCCAGCTCCATGGAGACGCCCGCCGTACGGGCCGCCTGGAAGGGGGTGTAGCGCCGGTCGGCGCCGAGGATCAGCTGTTCGAGGCGGATGGCCAGGGGGTCGTCGGTCGGCTCCGCGGTGTGATCGACCGCGTGGTGCGGCGTCGGATGCACCGACCCACCGGAAGCCCCACCAGCCCCCGAAGCCCCACCAGAGCCGGAAGCCCCACCGGCCCCAGAAAACCCGCCAGACCCGCCAGACCCGCCAGGCCCACCGGCGCCAGAAGCCCCACCGACCCCGTAGGCCGAGCCCCCGGCAGTGCCCAAACCGCCCGAACCGCCGGAGGCACCCGCACCCGCACCCGCACCCGGCCCCGCGCCCGTACCGGAACCGGACCCGCCGCTCCCGGCGGATGAGTCGGATGGACCCGGCGACGGGGCGGACCCACCGGACTCGCCCGCGCCGGAAGTGGTGTCGTCGACGGTCACCAGCCGCCTCCTGCCCGTTCCCTGCGCAACTGCCCTGCCGATCTGTCGCTCGATCGCCTCAACGATACGGCAGGTGTGCCCTAGCTCACGTCCCAGTGGCCGTTACGGGTCATCCGGCGGCCGACGGGGGTCAGCCGACCGCCCGCAGATGCACGATGTCGCCCGCGCCGACGGTCTGCCGCTTCCCGGAGGGCAGGGCCAGGACCAGCCGCCCGTCCCCGTCCAGCGCCACCGCCTCGCCGGTCACCGAGCGATCGCCCGGCAGCTGGGCCCGCACGGTACGGCCCAGGGTCGCGCACCCCGCCGCGTACGCCTCCTGCACCCGCGAGAGCGCCGGGTCGCCGCCCGCCGCGCGCCACTCTCCGTACCAGTGCTCCAGCGAGCGCAGCACGCCCTTCAGCAGGGTGTCGCGGTCGGTGGAGACCGCGTTCGCCAGCCCGAGGGATCCGGCCTTCGGAACGGGTAGCTCATCGGCGTGGAGACTGACATTGACGCCGATCCCGAGCACGACCCCGTCGCCGCCCGCACTCTCCGCGAGGATGCCGCCGGTCTTGCGCTCCTCACCGCCGACGCTCACCAGCAGGTCATTAGGCCATTTGAGGGACATATCGACACCGGCGGCCCGGCTGAGCCCGGTCGCGGCGGCCACTCCGGCGAGCAGCGGCAGCCACCCCCACCGCTCCACCGGCACCTCGGGTCCCGGCCGCAGGAATACGGAGACGAAGATCCCGGAACGCGGCGGCGCGGTCCAGGCGCGGTCCAGCCGCCCTCGTCCGGCCGTCTGCTCCTCGGCGACGAGCACGGCCCCCTCCGCGAGGCCCTCACGGGCCCTGGCGGCGAGATCGGAGTTGGTGGATCCGGTCGAGGGGACGATGTCGAGGGAGGTCCACAGCCCGCCGGCCCGCAGCAGCGCATGACGGAGCGCGGAGGCGTCCAGCGGCGGCCTCTCCAGGTCGGACCAGCGGCTTCCGCCCGGATCACCGGGCGCATTCTGAGGCTTCATGCAAGCCAGGTTAGGTGTGGTAAACGCCGCACTGCCGATCCCGATCGCCGCCGATACGCTACGAAACAGTAGCCAATGGCAACGACCACCACACCACCATCACCCCCCGTGACCAGGCAGGGAGCCGTATCCCGATGTCCGACCCGGAACAGTTCGCCCTCTCCGACAACCCCAGCGGTCACACGACCGCCGGCAAGATCGCTGACCTTCGGCGGCGTGTCGAGGAGGCCACGCACGCCGGCTCCGCGCGCGCGGTGGAGAAGCAGCACGCCAAGGGCAAGCTCACCGCCCGCGAGCGGGTCGACCTGCTGCTGGACGAGGGCTCGTTCGTGGAGCTGGACGAATTCGCCCGGCACCGCTCCACCAATTTCGGTCTGGAGAAGACCCGCCCGTACGGAGACGGTGTGGTCACCGGCTACGGCACGGTCGACGGCCGCCCGGTCGCCGTCTTCTCGCAGGACTTCACGGTCTTCGGCGGCGCGCTCGGCGAGGTCTACGGCCAGAAGATCATCAAGGTGATGGACTTCGCGCTGAAGACGGGCTGCCCGGTCATCGGCATCAACGACTCCGGCGGCGCGCGCATCCAGGAGGGCGTCAGCGCGCTCGGGATGTACGGCGAGATCTTCCGGCGCAACACCCACGCCTCCGGCGTCATCCCGCAGATCTCCCTGATCGTCGGGCCGTGTGCGGGCGGCGCGGTCTACTCCCCCGCGATCACCGACTTCACGGTCATGGTCGACCAGACGTCGCACATGTTCATCACCGGCCCGGACGTCATCAAGACGGTCACCGGCGAGGACGTCGGCTTCGAGGCGCTGGGCGGAGCCCGTACGCACAACACCACCTCCGGGGTGGCGCACCACATGGCGGGCGACGAGAAGGACGCCATCGAGTACGTCAAGTCCCTGCTGTCCTACCTCCCGTCGAACAACCTCTCCGAGGCGCCCGCCTTCCCCGAGGAGGCCGACCTCGCGCAGAGCGACGAGGACCGCGAGCTGGACGTCCTCATCCCGGACAGCGCCAACCAGCCGTACGACATGCACACGGTCATCGAACATGTGCTGGACGACGGCGAGTTCCTGGAGACGCAGGCCCTCTTCGCGCCGAACATCCTCACCGGCTTCGGACGGGTCGAGGGCTTCCCGGTGGGCATCGTCGCCAACCAGCCGATGCAGTTCGCGGGCTGTCTGGACATCAACGCCTCGGAGAAGGCGGCGCGCTTCGTCCGCACCTGTGACGCCTTCAACATCCCCGTGCTCACCTTCGTCGACGTCCCCGGCTTCCTGCCGGGTGTCGACCAGGAGTACGGCGGCATCATCCGTCGCGGTGCGAAGCTGATCTACGCGTACGCCGAGGCGACGGTCCCGCTCATCACCGTCATCACCCGCAAGGCGTTCGGCGGCGCGTACGACGTCATGGGCTCCAAGCACCTGGGAGCCGACCTCAATCTCGCCTGGCCGACCTCGCAGATCGCGGTCATGGGCGCCCAGGGAGCGGTGAACATCCTGCACCGCCGCACGATCGCCGAAGCGGGCGACGAGGCGGCTCAGGAAGCGGCCCGCGCGCAGCTCATCCAGGAGTACGAGGACGCGCTGCTCAACCCGTACACGGCGGCGGAGCGCGGCTACATCGACGCGGTGATCATGCCGTCGGACACCCGGAGCCACGTCGTGCGGGGGCTGCGCCAGCTGCGGACGAAGCGGGAGAACCTGCCGCCGAAGAAGCACGGCAACATCCCTCTGTAGGTCCTCCAGAGCCTCCCGGAAGCCCGAAGGACGTCACGATGAAAGGACGTCACGATGATCAGAATCGTACGAGGAAACCCCACCCCGGAGGAGCTGGCCGCCGCGCTGGCGGTGGTCAGGGCCCGCGCTTCGGCGACGGCCTCCCAGGCGGAGGGGGCGGCACCGCCGCCGGAGCAGTGGGCTGATCCGGCGCGGATCGTGCGCAGCAGCCGGCCGCTGCCGGGCCCGAGGGCGTGGGCGCGCACCTACTGGCCCGTCTGACGAGAAACCGCCGTCACCCGCCGGTCCGGTCAGGGGACCGGCGGGTGACGGCGGTTTCTCGTGGTGCGCCTCTCCTTACATGACCGGTCGTCATGTAAGGAGGCGCGGGTCACTCCCGTCCGGGCCGGGCTTGAGTACCCGTACTCAAGCGGAACCCCACCTGCCGGCAGCAGGATCGGAGCATGCTGTGGTCCGACCCGAAGGATGAGCCTTCCGAGGAAGTGCGCGAGACGCAGGCGATGATGCGTCGCGCGGGCCTTGTGCTCGCGTTGGCCATGGTGCTCGGGATGATTGTGGTGAGCTTGCGATGAGCGACGCCTAACATGGCGACATGACCGTCCGAGCCCCCCGCCTTGTCCTCGCATCCGCTTCTCCCGCGCGTCTCGGCCTGTTGCGTCATGCCGGGTTCGCGCCCGAAGTGATCGTCAGCGGTGTCGACGAGGACGCCCTGAGCGCCCCCACCCCCGCCGAACTCGCCTTGGTGCTCGCCGAGGCCAAGGCGGCGGTCGTGGCCGCTCTGCCCGAGGTCGCGGGCGGTGCGGGCGCGCTGGTCGTCGGCTGTGACTCGGTGCTGGACCTGGACGGCGAAGCGCTGGGCAAGCCCGCCGACGCGGAGGAGGCCACGGCCCGCTGGAAGGCCATGCGCGGACGCGCGGGCGCCCTGCTGACCGGCCACTGCGTCACCGACACCGCGACCGGCCGCATCGCCTCCGGGACCGCCTCCACGACGGTCCGCTTCGGCGAACCGTCGGACGCCGAGATCGCCGCGTACGTGGCCAGCGGTGAACCGCTTCACGTGGCGGGCGCGTTCACGCTGGACGGCCTCTCGGCTCCGTTCATCGACGGCATCGAGGGCGACCACGGCAATGTCATCGGCCTCTCGCTGCCGCTGCTGCGCGAGCTGCTGGCCGAGCTGGGCTACTCGATCACGGACCTCTGGACGCGGGACGGGACGCCGGACGAGGCATAGGGCCGGACGTAGGACGGCGCGCGGTTCGGGCGGCCGACGGCGGTCAGGGCGGCCGGCGGTCAGGCCGGAGCCATGCCGTCGGTCACCGGCGGAGGAGTGTCCTCCGGCCGTGCGTCCATCCGGATGCCGGGCCGTGCGTCCGTACGGGCGTTCGTCCGGGCGTCCGGCCCGCGCTTCCCGTACGACAGCAGCACCAGCACGATCAGCCCCAGCACCGCCATCATGAACGCGAAGGCCGTCCACCCGAGGAGCCCCACGGCCACGGCCCCCAGCAGCCCGTGCAGCACCGCCGCCGCCGTCAGCAGGACGCGGGCGAAGCCGCCGGGCGTCCGGTCCCGTACGCCCGCCGCCAGGCACACCACCGCGCACGCCCCGAGAAACAGACCGCCGCCCACGCCCAGCGCCCAGGTGCCGATCACCATCGCATCGGGATCGAGGCCGTCCAGCGACATGGACTGCCCCTCCACGAACCGGGCGAGGATGCCGTTGATCACCACGATTCCCACGGCTTCCGCCAACAGCACCATCGCCGCCACGACGGCCACCGGTCTGCGCGCCATGGTGCCCCCAACCCTCTGTTACCGGAAGTACGTACCAGGACAGCAAAACGCTACTCACCGGTAAACCTCACGACAAGAGCCCTGCCGCACTCCCGGCACGCTCGGCTCCGCGGCAGAGATTCATTCGCCCATTCGTAGGGACTCCACAAAGAAAGGGGTTCGGCGGCTGGGCCCCCGGACAGAGACCTGTGCCACACAGGAGGATTACTGTGCGAGGAGGAAACCCGTCGTACCGTGGTGCGACAAGGGATTTCGCGACTCGAGCGAGCCTCGAATCACGCTCCGTATGGGCAAGTTCACCATAGGGGACGGGTCCAACGGCCGTGTCGGCAGTCCCTAAACTCAGCTTGTTTCAAGGAGGGAGCCATCGTGCGCAAGGTGCTCATCGCCAATCGGGGCGAGATCGCTGTCCGCGTTGCCCGGGCGTGCCGGGATGCCGGGATCGTGAGTGTGGCGGTTTACGCGGATCCGGACCGGGACGCTCTGCATGTCCGGGCGGCCGATGAAGCGTTCGCGCTGGGCGGTGACACTCCGGCGGCCAGCTATCTGGACATGGGCAAGGTGCTCCAGGCGGCGGCGGACGCGGGTGCGGACGCCATTCATCCCGGTTACGGGTTCCTCTCGGAGAACGCGGAGTTCGCTCAGGCGGTGCTGGACGCCGGGCTGACGTGGATCGGGCCGCCGCCCGCCGCGATCCGGGATCTGGGTGACAAGGTCGCCGCCCGTCATATCGCGCAGCGGGCGGGTGCGCCGCTGGTGGCGGGGACGCCGGACCCGGTCTCGGGTGCGGACGAGGTGGTGGCGTTCGCGAAGGAGCACGGGCTGCCGATCGCGATCAAGGCCGCGTTCGGCGGCGGCGGGCGGGGCCTGAAGGTCGCGCGGACGCTGGAGGAGGTGCCCGAGCTGTACGAGTCGGCGGTCCGCGAGGCGGTCGCCGCCTTCGGCCGCGGCGAGTGCTTCGTCGAGCGCTACCTCGACAATCCGCGGCATGTGGAGACCCAGTGCCTGGCCGATACGCACGGCAATGTGGTGGTCGTCTCCACGCGTGACTGCTCGCTGCAGCGCCGCCACCAGAAGCTGGTGGAGGAGGCCCCGGCGCCGTTCCTGACCCCGGAGCAGAACGCGGAGCTGTACGCGGCGTCCAAGGCCATCCTCAAGGAGGCCGGGTACGTCGGCGCGGGGACGGTGGAGTTCCTGGTGGGCGCGGACGGCACGGTCTCCTTCCTGGAGGTCAACACGCGGCTGCAGGTCGAGCACCCGGTGACCGAGGAGGTCACGGGGATCGACCTGGTCCGGGAAATGTTCCGGATCGCGGACGGCGAGGAGCTGGGCTACGGGGACCCGGCGGTGCGCGGGCACTCGTTCGAGTTCCGGATCAACGGTGAGGACCCGGGCCGCGGCTTCCTGCCCGCGCCGGGCACGGTGAGCGTGTTCAACGCTCCGTCGGGGCCGGGTGTGCGGCTGGACACCGGGGTGGAGTCGGGCAGTGTGATCGGTCCGGCGTGGGACTCGCTGCTGGCGAAGCTGATCGTGACGGGTGCGACGCGGGAGCAGGCGCTCCAGCGGGCGGCCCGCGCGCTGGACGAGTTCCGGGTCGAGGGGATGGCCACGGCGATCCCGTTCCACCGGGCGGTCGTCGCCGACCCCGCGTTCACCAGTGACCCGTTCCGGGTCCACACCCGCTGGATCGAGACGGAGTTCGTCAACGAGATCCCGGCGTTCTCCGCGACCGCCGACACCGACACCGACGAGGAGCCCGGCCGTGAGACCGTCGTCGTCGAGGTCGGCGGCAAACGACTCGAAGTCTCCCTCCCGGTCTCGCTGGGCATGAGCCTGGCCCGTACCGGCCTGGCCGCGGGCGCCAAGCCCAAGCGCCGCGCCGCCAAGAAGTCCACGTCCGCCGCGTCCGGCGACGCCCTCGCCTCCCCGATGCAGGGCACGATCGTGAAGGTCGCCGTGGAGGAGGGCCAGGAGGTCAAGGAGGGCGACCTCGTCGTCGTCCTGGAGGCGATGAAGATGGAGCAGCCCCTCAACGCCCACCGCTCCGGCACGGTGAAGGGTCTGAACGCGGAGGTCGGAGCGTCGATCTCCTCCGGCGCGACGATCTGCGAGATCAAGGACTGACGCTGGACCGAGGCTCAGGGACCGTGGTCCAGGGCTGATCCGCGCCGGGTGTGGGGCCCGGCGGTTCGAGCGCGTCGCTCGAACCGCCGGGCCCCACATCGCGTGTACGGAGCATGCGCACGGAGTCCGCTTCTGTCGTACGCACGGGCCCTCACCGCCGCCCCGTCGATGGCATCCTGGAGTCCGGCGGAACCGAGGGAGAACGGCTCGATGGCGACCAGTACGGCAGCCGGCTCGACAAAGCCCCAACGGGCCGACGCGCGCCGCAACCACCAGCGACTCGTCGCCGAGGCGCGTGCCGTCTTCGCCGAGCGCGGCACGGACGCGTCCCTGGAGGAGATCGCGCGCCGCTCGGGGGTCGGCATCGGGACGCTGTACCGGCACTTCCCCAACCGCCACGCCATGCTGAACGCGGTCTTCCAGGAGACGCTGACCACGCTCATCGACCGCTCCGGCGAACTGGCGGAGGCGGATCACCCCGGCGAGGCCCTCGCGGAGTGGCTGCGTACGCTCATCGCGTGCGCCGGGGAGTACCGCGGCCTCTCCCGCGCCCTCATGTCCGCGTCCCACGACCGGAGTTCGGCGCTCTCCGCCTGCTGTGTCCCGCTCTCCGAGGCCGGTGAGCGACTCCTCGCCCGTGCGCAGCGGTCCGGATCCGTACGCGCCGACGCCTCCATCGGTGACCTCATGCAGCTCACCAACGCCATCGCCCTGGCCGCCGAACAGAGCCCGGACGATCCGGAACTGCCGGGTCGGCTGCTCGCGCTGACGCTGCGGGGGCTGCGGCCGGATCCCGCGTGACGCCCCGGTCGCGGGCGTACGGCGACAGGTGACGACGCCGACGGAGCACCTTCGCGGCCTCGGCCGAAGAGCGCCGGACCGGCGCGGCCATCAGGACGCCTCCGCCGGAGCCGGGTCGGTGGTCCGTTCGTCCGCCGGAAAGCGCACCGCCGGAGACGACCGGACCGCCGTGAGCGTACGAGACCGTACCGCCGACGCCGGCGTACGGACCGCTGAGGCGTACGGGACCGGCAAGGCGTACGGGACCGGCTGCCCCGGCCGCCGTACCTCAGCGCCGCCGCAGATCCGCGACCCTCGCGCCCCGTTCCAGCCCGCCGCCTCCGCCGAGCATGTCGCGCTCGAGGCTCGTCCCGGTGAGGCGGGTGGGTCCGGCGCCGCCACGGGTCCGGCGCTGGCCCGGAAGGGGCACCTCTCGGCGGGGCTGGCGGCCCGGCGGCGTCTCGGGGTCGGCCGAGCCGGGCCCCGTACCGGCCACCGCGATCTGGACGCCCTGGTCGGCGAGGGCCTGAAGCTCCGTCGCCGCCCGGTCGTCGTGCGACGGCGGCTCGTCCGTGACCAGCCGGGTGATGACATCCGTCGGCACGGTCTGGAACATCGTGTCGGCGCCGAGCTTGGTGTGGTCCGCGAGGACCACCACCTCCGCCGCCGCCTGCACCAGCGCCCGGTCCACGCTCGCGGCGAGCATGTTGGACGTGGACAGCCCGCGCTCGGCGGTGAGCCCGCTCCCCGAGAGGAACGCCCGTGACACCCTCAGACCCTGCAGCGACTGCTCCGCCCCGCTGCCCACCAGCGCGTAGTTGGAGCCCCGCAGGGTCCCGCCCGTCATGACGACTTCGACCCGGTTGGCATGGGCCAGCGCCTGCGCGACCAGCAGGGAGTTGGTGACGACGGTCAGCCCCGGAATCCGGGCCAGCCTGCGTGCCAGCTCCTGGGTGGTGGTACCCGCGCCGACGACGATCGCCTCGCCCTCGTCGACGAGGCTCGCGGCGAGATCGGCGATGGCCGTCTTCTCCGCTGTGGCGGACAGGGACTTCTGCGGGAAGCCGGATTCACGGGTGAAACCACCCGGCAGCACCGCACCGCCGTGTCGGCGGTCGAGGAGTCCTTCGGCCTCCAGCGCGCGCACGTCCCGACGTACGGTCACTTCGGAGGTCTGGACGACGCGGGCGAGCTCCCGGAGCGACACGGCTCCGTTGGCGCGCACCATTTCAAGGATCAATTGGCGACGTTCTGCAGCGAACACGGAACTGACAGTAACCTGACTGGCCGACGGTTTTCAGCTCTATGCACCGATTAACAAGTTTTGCGCCCGGCGAGCGTCGTCCGGTGGTATGGAAGGTTCCACAGTCGGGGCACGTTCGGCCCACCTTTGACCATTGGTTGACTCGAAGTTGATCATTTGGGGTGCGAAGCGCTCTACATCACCTCGTTTTGCCCGGTTTCACCCGGTTTGATCCGCACCCCGTACGGTGATCAGCCCTCGCCGGCCGCCTTACGCGTATGCAACTGCCGCGCCACCTCGGCGATCGACCCCGACAGAGAGGGGTACACGGTGAAAGCATTTGCGATCTGTTCCACGGTCAGATTGTTGTCGACCGCGATCGAGATGGGATGGATCAGCTCGCTCGCACGCGGCGCGACGACACAGCCGCCGACCACGATCCCCGTGCCCGGACGGCAGAAGAGCTTCACGAAGCCGTCCCGGATGCCCTGCATCTTCGCGCGCGGATTGCGCAGCAGCGGCAGCTTCACCACGCGCGCGTCGATCCGGCCCGAGTCCACGTCCGCCTGGGTGTAGCCGACGGTCGCGATCTCGGGGTCGGTGAAGACGTTCGACGAGACGGTCTTCAGATTCAGCGGCTGCACCGCGTCGCCGAGGAAGTGGTACATCGCGATCCGGCCCTGCATGGCGGCGACGGAGGCGAGGGCGAAGACGCCGGTGACGTCACCGGCCGCGTACACCCCCGGAGCGCTGGTGCGGGAGACCTTGTCGGTCCAGATGTGGCCGGACTCCTTGACCCGTACGCCGGCGTCCTCCAGGCCCATGCCCGCGGAGTTCGGGATCGCGCCGACCGCCATCAGACAGTGCGTGCCGGAGATGACCCGGCCGTCCGCGAGGGTGACCTCCACCCGGTCGCCGACGCGTTTGGCGGACTCGGCGCGGGAGCGTGCCATGACGTTCATGCCACGGCGGCGGAAGACGTCCTCCAGGACCGCCGCCGCGTCCGGGTCCTCGCCGGGGAGCACCCGGTCGCGGGAGGAGACGAGGGTGACCCGTGAGCCCAGCGCCTGATACGCGCCGGCGAACTCCGCGCCGGTGACGCCGGAGCCGACCACGATCAGTTCCTCGGGCAGCTCGTCGAGGTCGTAGACCTGGGTCCAGTTCAGAATGCGCTCCCCGTCGGGGAGCGCGTCGGGGATCTCCCGCGGGTGCCCGCCGGTGGCGATGAGGACCGCGTCGGCGATCAGCTCCTCCTCGCCGCCGTCCGCGGCGCGCACGATCACCTTGCGGGAGCCGTCCACCGCCTGCCGGCCGTCCAGCCGTCCCCGGCCCCGCAGGACCCTCGCCCCCGAGCGGGTGACGGAGGCGGTGATGTCGTGGGACTGGGCGAGGGCGAGCCGCTTCACCCGGCGGTTGACCTTGCCGAGGTCCACGCCGACCACCCGTGCGGCCTGTTCGAGCGGCGGGGTGTCGTCGGCGACGATGATGCCGAGCTCTTCGTACGAAGAGTCGAAGGTGGTCATCACCTCGGCCGTGGCGATGAGGGTCTTCGAGGGCACACAGTCCGTCAGCACGGATGCGCCGCCGAGGCCGTCGCAGTCGACGACGGTCACCTCCGCGCCGAGTTGGGCGCCCACCAGGGCCGCCTCGTATCCGCCGGGTCCGCCGCCGATGATCACGATCCGGGTCACTGGGGTCACGCCTCGCGCTCTCGTTGCTGCCGTGGGGGTCCGCTGGGCTGGAGTACCTACCCCATTGTCCCGCACGCTCCGCCCCGCTCCGCCCCTGGGTCGGCACATCCGGCCTCCGGCCTCCCGCCCCCGCCGAAGACCGACTGGAAACCGCCGGGAGGACCGCCCGAAGACCTCCCGAAGACCTCCCGAGAACCGCCCGAAGACCTCCCGAGGACAGCCCTGCGACCCGGCGGGAGGGAACACCGGGAGCGCGGGGGAACACCTGGGCAACACGTCGGGAAAGGCATTCACCCATGCCCCTCCCGTACCCTCGATCCCATGTCGCTCTACGCCGCGTACGCCGGCAACCTCGACGCGCGGCTGATGACGCGCCGCGCTCCGCACTCCCCGTTGCGCGGCACGGGCTGGCTGAACGGCTGGCGGCTGACCTTCGGCGGCGAGCAGATGGGCTGGGAGGGCGCGCTGGCCACGATCGTGGAGGCGCCGCGCTCCCAGGTCTTCGTCGCGCTGTACGACATCGCGCCCATGGACGAGGACTCGATGGACCGCTGGGAGGGCGTCGGCATGGACGTCTACCGGCGGATGCGGGTCCGCGTCCACACGCTGGACGGCGAGGAGCCGGCCTGGCTGTACGTCCTGAACGGATACGAGGGCGGCCTGCCCTCGGCCCGCTATCTGGGCGAGATCGCCGACGCGGCGGACTCGGCCGGCGCGCCGCACGACTATGTGATGGAGCTGCGCAAACGCCCCTGCTGACCCAGGGCGAACGAAAGACCCCATGCCCGCGCCGCGTCCGCGCCCATGAGTCCGCCGGAAACGACCCCACAACGATCCCCGGGTCCGTGGGCCATTCATCTACGCGCGTAGGGAATGACCGGCTACCCTCATTCGCGTGAACGCACATGTGAATCCGGACCTCGACGGCGCTGCCGCCGACCCCCATGGCCTGGCGGACTCCGCCGCCGCGCGACTGCGGGAGCTGACCGGCGCCGAGACCCATGACGTGGCCCTGGTGATGGGCTCCGGCTGGGCGCCGGCCGTGGACGCCCTCGGCGCCCCCGAGGCCGAGTTCCCGGTCACCGAGCTGCCGGGCTTCCCGCCGCCCGCCGTCGAGGGCCACGGCGGCAAGATCCGCTCGTACCGCACCGGCGACAAGCGGACCCTGGTCTTCCTGGGACGTACGCACTACTACGAGGGCCGTGGCGTCGCCGCCGTCGCCCATGGCGTGCGGACGGCGGTGGCCGCGGGCTGCAAGACCGTCGTCCTGACCAACGGCTGCGGCGGTCTGCGCGAGGGGATGCGTCCGGGACAGCCGGTCCTGATCAGCGACCACATCAATCTCACCGCCGCCTCCCCGATCGTCGGCGCGAACTTCGTCGACCTGACGGACCTGTACTCGCCGCGGCTGCGCGCGCTCTGCAAGGAGGTCGACTCCTCACTGGAGGAGGGCGTGTACGTGCAGTTCACCGGCCCCCACTACGAGACGCCGGCCGAGATCGGCATGGTGCGGGCGATGGGCGGGGACCTCGTGGGCATGTCCACGGTGCTGGAGGCGATCGCCGCGCGCGAGGCGGGCGCTGAGGTGCTCGGCATCTCCCTGGTCACCAACCTCGCCGCGGGCCTGTCGGGCGAACCCCTCAACCACGAGGAGGTCCTTCAGGCCGGCCGGGACTCGGCCGCCCGGATGGGCGAGCTGCTGACGAGCGTGCTGGCCCGTATCTGATCCGGGACAGGGACATCGCACCGGCCGGTCCGGACACCTGGCCGGACCGTCGACCGGACGCCCGACCGGTACGGGCAACCGGCACCCGTCACGGATCCCCCACCCCACGCACGCGGACGTACGTACGACGAGAGGCGGCCCCACCGTGCAGCAGGACCTCATCGCCCGAGCCCGCGCCTGGCTCGCCGAGGATCCCGACCCCGACACCCGTGAGGAACTGGCCGGGCTGATCAAGGCGCGGGACACGGCCGAACTGTCGGCGCGGTTCAGCGGCACCCTCCAGTTCGGTACGGCCGGGCTGCGCGGGGAACTGGGCGCCGGGCCCATGCGGATGAACCGCGCGGTGGTGATCCGGGCCGCGGCCGGACTCGCCGCGTACCTCCGCGGCCAGGGCGCGGTGAACGGACTGGTCGTCATCGGCTATGACGCCCGCTACAAGTCGGCCGACTTCGCACGGGACACCGCCGCCGTGATGGTCGCCGCGGGCCTGCGCGCCGCCGTGCTGCCGCGCCCGCTGCCCACGCCCGTGCTCGCCTTCGCGATCAGGCATCTGGGCGCGGTCGCGGGCGTCGAGGTCACCGCCAGCCACAACCCGCCGCGGGACAACGGCTACAAGGTCTACCTCGGCGACGGCAGCCAGATCGTGCCGCCCGCGGACGCGGAGATCGCGGCCGAGATCGCCGCGATCGCGAGCCTGGACGACGTGCCGCGCGCGGACTCCGGCTGGGACACGCTCGGCGACGAGGTGCTGGACGCCTATCTGGCCCGTACGGACGCGGTCCTCACCGAGGGCTCGCCGCGTACGGCACGGGTCGTCTACACGGCGATGCACGGTGTCGGCAAGGACACGCTGGTCGCCGCCTTCGCCCGTGCGGGCTTCCCCGCTCCCGTCCTCGTACGGGAACAGGCGGAGCCCGACCCGGCGTTCCCCACGGTCGCGTTCCCGAACCCGGAGGAGCCGGACGCGATGGACCTCGCCTTCGCGACCGCCCGCGAGGCCCACCCCGACATCGTCATCGCGAACGACCCCGACGCCGACCGCTGCGCCGTCGCGGTCCCCGAACCCGGAGCCGAGGCCGGGGCGGGGGCGGGGGCCGGAGCGGAGGCCGGGGCCGGCTCCGGGCCGTCCGGCTGGCGCATGCTCCGGGGCGACGAGGTCGGCGCGCTGCTCGCCGCCCATCTGGTCCGTTCCGGCGCGAGGGGTACCTTCGCCGAGTCCATCGTCTCGTCGTCCCTCCTCGGCCGGATCGCGGACGCGGCCGGGCTGCCGTACGCGGAGACCCTGACCGGGTTCAAGTGGATCGCCCGCGTGGACGGTCTGCGGTACGGGTACGAGGAGGCCCTCGGCTACTGCGTCGACCCCGACGGCGTCCGCGACAAGGACGGCATCACGGCCGCGCTGCTCGTCGCGGAACTCGCCTCCGTGCTCAAGGAGGAGGGCCGCACGCTGACCGGCCTCCTCGACGATCTGGCCGTCGAGCACGGGCTGCACGCGACGGACCAGTTGTCGGTGCGGGTCGAGGATCTGGGCGTCATCACGGCCGCGATGGCGAGGCTGCGGTCGCGGCCCCCGACCGAACTGGCCGGGCTGACCGTCACCCGCGCCGAGGACCTCGCCGAGGGCACGGCGGCGCTGCCCCCTACGGACGGGCTGCGCTACTTCCTCGACGGCGCGCTCACGGCACGGGTGATCGTGCGCCCGAGCGGTACCGAGCCCAAGCTGAAGTGCTATCTGGAGGTCGTGGTGCCGGTCCCGGACGCGGCCGGCCTGGCGGAGGCCCGGCGGCGGGCCGCGGAAGTCCTCGCCGGGATCACCCGCGATCTGTCGGCGGCGGCGGGCATCTGAGCCGGCGTCGGCCGAGCCGTCGTCACACGCCCGCCGGGGAGGTCGGGACAGCCGGGGAGGTCGGGACAGCCGGGGAGGTCGGGAAAGTCGGGACAGTCTCAGCTTTCCGGGACGTCCTTGACGAACAGGATGCCGTCGCTGCTCGCCAGGTGGGCCGGATCCAGCGGGGCGTAGCCGAACCAGGGGGAAACGCGGGGCGCGGGCCGCGTGTCGGCGAGGGCGGTGGCCAGCCGCCGGGCATCGACGACGCAGCGGTCCTCCGGGAGCGCGTACAGGAGTCCTTCGACGGTGTCCGGCGGCGGGGTGTCCACTCCCCGATGCCGGATCGTGCCGAGGGCCGTGGCCACGAAGGCGTACTCCTCGCCGAGCCGGGCGCTCATCAGCGCACCGGCGCCCCACCACTCCACCAGCCCCTCCCACAACCGCATCGTGCTCTTCTCCCGCTGGAGATGGGAGTTGTGGGCGTGGACGAGTGCCGGGCCCCGAGCGGCGACGGCATGGAGGTTGTCGGCCATCATCAGACCCCGCAGCGCGCACAGCCGTGCCATGCGGGCCGGTGAGGTGTCGGCCATCCAGTGGTGGTAGCGCAGCAGGCCGACCGCGGTGCGCCCGTACAGGCGCGCCCGGTCCCAGTCGTCCCACGAGGTCGTCCCGAGCAGGTGCGGTGTCTGCTGGTCGAGCAGTGCCACCAGATCGTCCGCGATCAGTCGCAGTCGGCCGGCTTCGGCCGACTGCCCCGTGGACCGGGACGGGTCCGTCATCGCGGCGGGGTCGGTCCACCGGTCGTCGGTGCCGAGGAGGCGGTCGAGTGTGTCCGTGGTGCAGGGGAGCAGGTCCGCGTCCACCTGGGCCGCGAGGTAGCCGTGGAGCGCGGTGAGGGCGTGCCGGGGGCTCGCGGCGTGGGTGATCTCCAGCGGGCCGTCGAAACCGGCGAAGCGGAGCCGCTCGGACGCGGGCCGGCCCTCGTCGTCGGCGCGGACGTTATAGGCGCGCATCCAGCGCACGAGCTCACGGTTGGACGCGGACGCGCCCCAGCCGTGGCTGATTCCCCGCTCCACGACCTCGTCGAGGGTGCCCGCGCCCGAGGTGACGTAGTCGTCGACGGCCAGGCCCGTCATGCAGTCGCTCTCGATCGCGATGGTCCGGTAGCCCTCCTGCTCGACAAGCTGCCGGAAGAGTTCGTTGCGCAGGTCGAGCAGAGCGTCCTCGCCGTGGGTGGGCTCACCCACGGCGAGCAGTCTCGGCCGGGCGGGGAGCAGCCTCATGACGGCGCCGGCCTCGACGGCATGGGCGGTGTCCTTGATGTCAGCATCCATGCCTTCAACGCTATCGTTGAACCTTCGGTTGAAACTTGGCCGCAGTATCGCCGCGATATCGTCGGTCTCATGGGGCGAAACCTTCAAACCCGTGATCGAGGTGATCGGGGCGATCGACTCAGGCCGGTTGATCTGGCGCGCGGGCACGGCCTGTCCACACAGGCGATCAGGAACTACGAGGAGGCCGGCATCCTTCCCGCGGCCGGCCGCACGCTCCACGGCTACCGCACCTACACCTCGCTGCACGCGGCGGCCCTGCGCGCGTTTCTCGCCCTGGTGCCCGGCCACGGCCACGGGACGGCGACGTCGATCATGCGGGCCGTGAACCAGGGCGCGGTCGACGAGGCGTTCCGCCTCATCGACGAGAGCCACGCCCAGCTCCTCGACGACCGGCGGACGCTCCGGGCCGTGGAGAGCGCCCTCCGTGACCTGGAGCCCGGCGTGGGGTCCGAGTCCCGCACGGCGCCCGGGTCCCGCGTGGGGTCCGAGCCTCGCACGGTGTCCGGGTCCCGCGTGTGGTCCGGGCCGGCCGCGGTGTCCGGGCCCGGCGGCGGCACCTTCATCGGGCCGCTGGCGGACAGCCTCGGGATCCGGCCCGCGACGCTGCGCAAGTGGGAGCGCGCCTGGCTGGTGCGCCCGCGCCGCGACCCGGTCACCGGCTACCGCGTCTACGACGAGGCCGACGAACGGGACGCCCGGCTGGCCCACCAGCTCAGGCGGGGCGGCTATCCGCTGGAGCAGATCGCCCCGCTGATCGCCCAGGTGCGGTCGGCGGGCGGGCTGGAGCCGCTGGAGGCCGCGCTGGGCGACTGGCGCGGTCGGCTGTCCGCCCGCGGGCGGGCGATGCTGACCGGGGCCGCGGAGCTGGAGGCGTACCTCCGCGAGCGCGGTTGAGACTTCCGTCGCCGGCCGAGCCCTTCACCGACCGCGGCCGGATCACGCAGGGGCCACGGGCGGCCAGGCGGAGCCGGGAGCCGGAACGAGCGGCCGAGCATGTCGATCGCGGTGCCGCACGCACAGGGGCAGGCGTCGTGGACGTCGAAGCCGTCCGCACCCCCACCGGGGACCACGGGAGCGTATTTAGCCCTTGCGGGTGATTCTCGTACCGCATCGCGGCAGCACGCCCCACGGCCGAGATGGTCCGGGCAATGGTGGCCCGGTAGCGCCAGCCGAGCCACCAGGAGCAGCCGCCGTTGTCCCCCGCAGCGACCGTTCACCCTTTCGTCCCCGGCTCCCGCCGCCCGCCGACCCCGAAGGGCGTCCGTCCGGCAGGCGTACGGGGGCGGCTTCTGCGCTCGCTGCGGCACGCGGCTCCCGCGCTGGGCGCGTATCTCGCGGTGCGGCTGTGCGGGCTGCTGTTCCTCGCCCGTCTGGCGCACATCAAGGACCAGGGGCTGTGGGCGACGCTGGCGGCGTCCTGGGACTCCCAGTGGTATCTCGGGATCGCCGAGGACGGGTACGCCGACGCTCTCGGCACCCGCGTCAACGACAACAACCTCGCCTTCTTCCCGCTCTATCCGATGCTGGTGAAGGCCGTCGCGGCGCTGACTCCCGGCTCGCGGGCCTCCGTCGGGCTGGCGCTCGCCGTCGTCTGCTCCTTCATCGCCGCGTGGGGCGTCTTCGCGGTGGGCGACCGGCTCCACGGCCGGTGGGTCGGTGCCTTGCTGACGATCCTGTGGGGTGCGCTGCCCGTCGCCGTGGTGCAGTGGATGGGGTACACG
The DNA here is from genome assembly GCF_053600955.1 of Streptomyces sp. NPDC004838. Classification (NCBI taxonomy): domain Bacteria; kingdom Bacillati; phylum Actinomycetota; class Actinomycetes; order Kitasatosporales; family Streptomycetaceae; genus Streptomyces; species Streptomyces sp. NPDC004838. The sequence continues at coordinate 149,566 of NZ_JBSGAW010000008.1, forward strand.
GAGTCCCTGTTCACCGCGCTGACCGCGTGGGCGCTGTACGCGGTACTCGCCCGGCACTGGCTCTGGGCGGGCGCTCTGGCCTGTCTCGCGGGGCTGACCCGGCCGACGGGCATCGCGGTCGCGGCGGCGGTCACCGTGGGGGCGCTGCTGGCCTGCCGCCCCGCCCGCGACCGCTCCGGCCCTGACCGCCGGGAGCGCCGGGCGGCCGTGGCCGGAGCGGTGATCGCGCCCCTCGGCTGGCTGGCGTTCGTGGCGTGGGTGGGGGTTCGGGTGGGCCGGGTGGACGGCTACTTCGCCGTCCAGCGGCTGTGGAAGAACGAGTGGGACGGCGGAAAAGCGACGCTCCTCGAACTCCGCCAGCAGCTCGTCTACTCGACCGAACTCCAGCTCTTCCCGCTGATCGTCTCCGCCGTTCTGATCGTCTCGACCGTCCTGTACGCGCTCTGCTGGACGGACCGTCAGCCGCTCCCCCTGCTGGTCTTCACCGGGGTACTGCTGCTGGTGGTCCTCGGGAGCGAGGGCGTCTACTTTCCCCGAGCCCGCTTCCTGCTCCCCGGCTTCCCTCTGCTGCTGCCGCTGGCGGTGGCGCTGGCGAGGGCTCGGCGGCCCGCGACGGTGCTGGTGCTGCTGACCGCGGGGACGCTGATGTCGGCGTGGGTGGGGGCGTACATGCTGCTGGTCTGGCAGGGGCCGCCGTAGCCGCTCCCATGCCGCGGCACGGCTGTTAGCCTGCCCGTCTGATCAACACGGGCTGGGGAGGCTCACGTGGTGTTCAAACGACTGCTGGGGATCGGGGATCCCGCCGAACCGGTCGAGATCGACACCCGGATCACACCGGGGTCGGGGCAGCCGGGCCGGAAACTGAAGGGCGAGGTCCACGTCCGGGGCGGCGGGCAGCAGGCGCGCTTCAACTACATCCGCCTGACCGTCTCCGGGACCGTCCGCACCAGTGCTTCCGCGGAGCGGGAGCGGGAGTTCGCCAGCACCGCCGCCTGGCTGAACGACCGCGAGCTGGCCAAGGGCTCGGAACAGAGGCTGCCGTTCTCGGAGCGGATGAGATGGGAGGCCCCGGTGACCGAACTCGGGGGCCGTGCCCTCGGGGTCGTACTCGGGGTGAGGACGACGGTGGAGGTCGACGGCAAGACCGCCGAGAGCGACTTCGACCTGCTGCACGTCCCCGCGCTGCCGATCCACGAGGCGATTCTGAACGCCTTCGCGGAGGAGGGGTACCTGTGCGAGTCGGCGCATCTGAGCGACACGTACATCCGCAGGGCCGAGCAGCACCTGGGATACCACCAGGTCTTCGTCCTCTCCGACCGCATGTCCGCTCCGAGCCGCCCGCCGGAGCTGGAGGTCGTCTTCCTCGTCAACGCCGTCGGCGCCATGGTCTACGTCCGCCGGGCCGCGCCGCTCACATACAGCTGGGATGACAAACCGCGCGCCCTGCGGTTCCCCGCGGCCCACCACGAGATCGGCCGGACGGACTGGGGCCCGAAGGTCCGGGAGTTGATCGGCGCGCTCGGCCCCAGGGACGACGAGGACGACTGAGCGCGGCCCCGCGAAGTCCTCCGCGGGGTGCGCGTCCCGGCCCGGCCGGGTCCGTGCGGGCAGCCAGTACGGGCGGGGTCCCAGCCCCGGTGACGGCGCGGGAGCCCCCGCAGCGGTGAGCCCACGGGAACCCGCCCGGCGGCGGACACCCTGCTCCTGGGCCCCGGCTCCCGGACCGCGCGCTACCCGATCGCGAACAGCACCGCGAGGAGGACGATCCCGGCGACCGCCGGCGCGACCACCTCGTACGCCCAGCGCACCTGTGCCTCGCCCTGGGCGGAAGGGCGGCCCGCGTTGTGCTCGGCCAGCTCCCTCAGCTCGACGATCGTGCGGTCGGTCTGCGCCATCGGCGTCTCGGGGACATGGGGGGCCGGGGGCCGGCCGCGGTCCTTGTCCCGTGCGATCTTCATCTGCTGGCGGTTGGCCCGCTTGCGCTGCCGCAGTGACACGGGGACGGCCCAGAGCTGGTACTTCGCGCCGTCCTTGGTGACGATCTCGCTCGAGTACCCCGCGCGCACGTCCTCGATGACGCTCCAGGGGAGTGTGATCGTCCGGAACGGGTTCCTGATCCTCACCCGGTCGTCGTTGACGAAGACGGCGGGCCGGAGGGTGAACGAGACGACGAGCGGAACGGCGAGCAGAATCGTGCCGACGGCGAACCAGGGCGTCAGCCCCTTGCCCCGGATGAGGGCGTCCCCGCCGAGCCAGACGGCCAGCGCGAGCAGCAGAACACCGCCGGCCATGCCCGCGGGCGACCGGAACACTCGGTCGGCGTAGGTGGTCTCTGCGGGGGACTCGGGCTTGCTCATGTGTCCGATTCTGCCGTACGGGCCGACGGGCGCGCGTACGGCAGTGGCTCGGGCGAAACATCCAGTGCGGGGGCGGCGGCGGCCGCCTTCCCCCCGCCTTCGGCTGCCCTGATGTCCTCCCGGACAGCCGAAGGCGGCTGAAGGCAGCGAAGGGCGCGGAAGACCGAGGGGGGCTGTACAGGTCGCTACGCGCGTAGATATGCTCAGGTGGTGACCATGCCCAGCATCGCCCCCGCTCTCGCCGACGTCACCACGTCCGACCAGGCCCTTCGCCGGTTCCTTCATGGGCTGCCCGGCGTCGATCCCGTCGGGCTGGAAGCGCGTGCCGCCTCGCTCGGAACCAGGTCGATCAAGACCACGGCCAAGGCGTACGCCATCGACCTGGCCATCTCGATGATCGATCTGACGACACTGGAAGGCGCGGACACACCGGGCAAGGTCCGGTCGCTGGCCGCCAAGGCGGTGCGTCCCGATCCGAGTGACCGTACGGCGCCGTCGACCGCCGCGGTGTGCGTCTACCCGGACATGGTCGCCACGGCCAAGGCCGCTCTGAACGGCGCGGACGTCAAGGTCGCGTCCGTCGCCACCGCCTTTCCCGCGGGCCGGGCCGCGCTCGGCGTGAAGCTCGCCGACACCCGTGACGCGGTCGCCGCCGGAGCCGATGAGATCGACATGGTCATCGACCGCGGCGCGTTCCTCGCGGGCAGATATCTGAAGGTGTACGAGGAGATCCTGGCCGTCAAGGAAGCGTCCGGCGCCGCCCGTCTGAAGGTCATCTTCGAGACCGGTGAACTCTCCACGTACGACAACATCCGCCGCGCCTGCTGGCTCGGCATGCTCGCGGGGGCGGACTTCATCAAGACCTCGACGGGCAAGGTCGCGGTCAACGCCACCCCGGCGAACACGCTCCTCATGCTGGAGGCGGTCCGCGACTTCCGGGAGCGGACCGGAGTCCAGGTGGGGGTGAAGCCCGCGGGCGGCATCCGTACGAGCAAGGACGCGGTGAAGTTCCTCGTCCTCGTCAACGAGACCGCGGGCGAGGACTGGCTGGACAACCGCTGGTTCCGCTTCGGCGCCTCCAGCCTGCTCAACGATCTGCTGATGCAGCGCCAGAAGCTGGCGACCGGCCGCTACTCCGGCCCCGACTACGTAACGGTGGACTGAGCCCCATGACCACGCCCCCTTCCTTCGACTACGCCCCCGCCCCCGAGTCCCGGGCGATCGTCGACATCGCGCCCTCGTACGGCCTCTTCATCGACGGAGAGTTCACGGAGGGCTCCGGCGAGGACCGCAACAAGACGGTGTCGCCGGCCACCGAGGAGGTGCTCGCCGAGTACGTCCAGGCGAACGCCGAGGACGTCGACCGCGCGGTCGGGGCCGCCCGGAAGGCGTTCGAGAAGTGGTCGGCGCTGCCGGGCTCGGAGCGCGCGAAGTATCTCTTCCGCATCGCCCGGATCATCCAGGAGCGCAGCCGTGAGCTGGCGGTCCTCGAAACCCTCGACAACGGCAAGCCGATCCGGGAGACCCGCGACGCGGACCTCCCGCTCGTCGCGGCGCACTTCTTCTACTACGCGGGCTGGGCGGACAAGCTCGACCACGCGGGCTTCGGGCCCAACCCGAGGCCACTCGGCGTCGCGGGCCAGGTCATTCCGTGGAACTTCCCGCTGCTGATGCTGGCGTGGAAGATCGCCCCGGCGCTGGCGACCGGCAACACGGTCGTGCTCAAGCCCGCCGAGACGACCCCGCTCAGCGCCCTGTTCTTCGCGGACATCTGCCGCCAGGCGGGCCTCCCCAAGGGCGTCGTCAACATCGTCACGGGTGACGGCCGTACCGGCGAGGCGCTCGTCGGCCACCCCGGTGTCGACAAGGTCGCCTTCACCGGCTCGACCGCCGTCGGCAAGGCGATCGCCCGGCAGATCGCGGGCACCGAGAAGAAGGTCACCCTGGAGCTGGGCGGCAAGGGCGCGAACATCGTGTTCGACGACGCGCCCATCGACCAGGCGGTCGAGGGCATCGTCACGGGCATCTTCTTCAACCAGGGCCAGGTCTGCTGCGCGGGCTCCCGGCTCCTCGTACAGGAGTCGATCCAGGAGGAGCTGCTCGACGCCCTCAAGCGCAGGCTCGCCACACTCCGCCTCGGGGACCCGCTCGACAAGAACACGGACATCGGCGCGATCAACTCGGCCGAGCAGCTGGCCCGGATCACCCGGCTGGCGGAGACCGGCGAGGCGGAAGGGGCGGAGCGCTGGTCCGTCCCCTGTGAACTCCCCACCTCCGGCTACTGGTTCGCCCCCACTCTGTTCACCAACGTCACCCAGGCGCACACGATCGCACGGGACGAGATCTTCGGCCCGGTGCTCTCCGTACTGACGTTCCGTACCCCGGACGAGGCGGTCGCCAAGGCCAACAACAGCCAGTACGGCCTGTCGGCGGGCATCTGGACGGAGAAGGGCTCGCGCATGCTCGCCGTCGCGAGCAGGCTCCGGGCGGGGGTCGTCTGGGCCAATACGTTCAACAAGTTCGATCCGACCTCGCCGTTCGGCGGCTACAAGGAGTCGGGGTTCGGCCGCGAGGGCGGCCGTCACGGCCTGGAGGCATACCTCAATGTCTGAGACCACGTCCCGACTGACCGTCTTCAAGACCTACAAGCTGTACGTCGGGGGCAAGTTCCCCCGCTCCGAGAGCGGCCGGGTGTACGAGGTGACCGCAGGGACATCAGCCGCCGGCGCGGCGGGCAAGGGCAGGTGGCTGGCCAACGCGCCGCGCGCGTCGCGCAAGGACGCGCGGGACGCGGTGGTCGCGGCCCGCAAGGCGTTCGGCGGCTGGTCGGGCGCGACGGCGTACAACAGGGGCCAGATCCTGTACCGGGTCGCGGAGATGCTGGAGGGCCGCCGGGAGCAGTTCGTACGCGAGGTGGCGGACGCGGAGGGCCGGTCCTCGGGGAAGAAGCCGGACGCGGCCAGGGCCAGGGCGGCGGCGCAGGTGGACGCGGCGATCGACCGCTGGGTCTGGTACGCGGGCTGGACGGACAAGATCGCCCAGGTCGTGGGCGGCGCGAACCCGGTGGCGGGCCCCTACTTCAACCTCTCCACCCCCGAGCCGACCGGAGTCGTGGCGGTCCTCGCTCCCCAGGAGTCCTCGTTCCTGGGCCTGGTCTCGGTGATCGCCCCGGTCATCGCGACGGGCAACACGGCCGTCGTCGTCGCCAGCGAGAGATCGCCGCTGCCGGCGCTCTCCCTCGGCGAGGTGCTGGCGACGTCCGACCTGCCGGGCGGCGTGGTCAACATCCTGTCCGGCGGTACGGCGGAGATCGCGGCGCCGCTCGCGGCGCACCAGGACGTCAACGCGATCGATCTCACCGGAGCCGATGACGCGCTGGCGAAGGAGCTGGAGATCGCCGCCGCCGACAATATGAAGCGGGTGCTGCGTCCACAGGCTGTGGACGTCGACTACGCGGCCGATCCGGGCACGCGCCGGATGACGGCGTTCCTGGAGACGAAGACGGTCTGGCACCCCACGGGCGCGCTCGGCGCCGCGGGCTCGTCCTACTGACGCCCCCGCCCAGGAGCCCCCGTCGCCCGTCGGCGTCGGGGGCTCCTGCCGTCGCTACGTCACATACGTCACAGGGGAAGGAGTCCTTCCCTCACAGAGGAAGAACGCGGGAGACGCCTCCCGCGACGGGCAGGTCCTCAAGAGCGGCCCCCTGGGCGAGCGGCCCAGTGACCAGTTCGGTCGAGACGGGCTTGAAGTCGGCGACCTGGGTGCCGACGCTGTTCGCCAACGGGTCGACTCCGGTCTTGGCCAGCGGGTTGAGCTGGAGGCTCCGCAACTGTCCGATCCCGGACACCGAGTTGGTGACCGCCCCGGTGACGCCCGCGGCGGGGCCCGACAGAGCCGTGTCCGGCGCGTCGACTCCGCCCACGGGAGCCGTGGGAGCCGTGGGAGCCGCTTGCGCGGCGTCGCCCGCGCCGATGGCGGCGGCCATCGCGGCGACGGTCATCCCCGCGCTCAGGGCGATTCGCCGCCGGGACGGGGAAGTTGTGTGACGTGCCATGGAGTTCCCATCCACAGGAGTAATCGAAGAGACACACACAGTAGTTGAATCTCTGATCCTCAATCCACCGCCGTCCCCGAGGGGTCCCCTTCACGGGTCAATGCCTCACACTGGTGTCCCGTGACCGCATCCCCGGGCCCTTCCGCCATACCCACGCGTGTCGTCCTGCTCGCGGGCCCGTCGGGCTCCGGGAAATCCTCCCTCGCCGCGCGTACGGGACTGCCCGTGCTGCGCCTCGACGACTTCTACAAGGAGGCCGACGACCCGACGCTGCCCCTGGTCCCCCGGAGCAAGGACATCGACTGGGACTCGCCTCGGTCGTGGGACGCGGACGCGGCGATGGCGGCGATCACGGAGCTGTGCCGCACGGGACGTACGGCCGTGCCGGTGTACGACATCGCGAAGAGCGCGCGCGTGGGGCGCGACTCCTTCACGATCGGCCGGACCCCGCTCTTCGTGGCGGAGGGCATCTTCGCGGCGGACATCGTGGACCGCTGCCAGGAACTGGGGCTCCTCGCCGACGCGCTCTGTCTGCGCGGCCGACCCTCGACCACGTTCCGCCGCCGTCTGCTGCGGGATCTCCGGGAGGGCCGCAAGTCCGTGAGATTCCTGCTGCGCAGGGGCTGGCGTCTGATGCGGGCCGAACGCGGGATCGTCGCCCGCCAGACATTTCTGGGAGCGCACCCCTGCGGCAAGGACGAGGCCCTCGGCCGGGTCGCGGCGGCCGCCGCGGGCCGTCACCGCCGAGCCCCCGCCAGAACGCCCCCGCCCGGCCGCTCCTGACCGCGCCCGCCCGGCCGCTCCTGACCGCGCCCGCCCCGGTGGACCGGCGGCGGCGGGCGGCCCGCGCGCGCATCGCATGAAAACAAGAGCGGGGCCGGACAAGACCCCCCGGCCTGTCCGGTCCCGCTCTCTTCCCCGTTACCCCCCGTGGGTCCCCCGTGACCCCCGTCCCCCACAACCCGCCGTCTCCCCCGAGGCGGCGGCCCCCACTTTCCCCCCGTCGCCTTCAGGCCACCAGCTCGCCGAAGGACTCTTCCTCGTCACGGCCGAAGCTGAGGACCTCGTCCTCACGCAGCCGGCGGAGCGACCGCCAGATGCTCGACTTCACCGTGCCGACACTGATGTCCAGGATCTCCGCGATCTCCGGGTCGGTGCGGCCCTCGTAGTAACGGAGGACCAGCATCGTCCGCTGGAGTTCCGGCAGCCTGGCCAGCGCCTGCCACAGAACCGCGCGCAGCTCCGTGCCCCGCATCGCGTCGGTGTCGCCGGCGGTCTCCGGCAGCTCCTCCGTGGGGTACTCGTTGAGCTTGCGCCGACGCCAGGCGCTGATGTGCAGATTGGTCATGGTGCGGCGGAGGTACCCCCCGACCGCCGCCTTGTCGCTGATCCGGTCCCACGCCCGGTAGGTGGAGAAGAGCGCGCTCTGCAGCAGGTCCTCCGCCTCGAACCGGTCCCCCGTGAGGTGGTACGCGGTCGCGTACAGGGAGGAGCGGCGCTCCTTCACGTACGCGGTGAACTCGGCCTCGGAGAGACTCGACCGGGCGGCGACCTCACCGGCGCCCCCCGCCGTGCCCGTCGCGACCGCGGCCCCCGCCGCCCCCGCGTCGACCATCGTCATATAGGGCTTGTGGCCCTGCTCCGCGGACGACGGCTTGTACTGGCGCCCGGCGCCGCGAACGCACCCCCGTCCGTTCACGGCGCCGGACTTCTCCGTGTTCCGGGTCACATCGTGGAGGAGCGTGACAACTGCGCTTGAGGTGGTGCTGTGCAGTGCGTTCATCCCGCGCCCCCCGTCGAGTGGAGTCCGTCTCCGTCCGTGTGCCAAAAGCTTGCCCAGGCGATTTCATGGCGGTGTCCCCTGACTGTCACAGCACTGTCACAGGGCCTGTCGATCCCCCATGACCCCTTGTGGCGCGGACCGGTTCGGGCAGGGTGTCGCAAAGCCCCCGAAACGCCTCCGCGAGTCCGGCGACGGGCCGGACCGAGCCCGGCCGGAGCCCGGTCGGAGCGCATGGGAGCGCTCCACCAGTCGAACTACGGCACCCCTATGCGCCAGAATGGCCCCCGTGCCTTTCCTGTTGCTGATCGAGGACGACGACGCCATCCGCACGGCCCTCGAACTCTCCCTGTCCCGCCAAGGTCACCGTGTGGCCACCGCGGCGACGGGCGAGGACGGCCTCAAACTGCTGCGCGAACAGCGGCCTGACCTGATCGTGCTGGATGTGATGCTGCCCGGGATCGACGGTTTCGAGGTGTGCCGCCGCATCAGACGCACCGACCAACTGCCGATCATTCTGCTCACCGCCCGCAGCGACGACATCGACGTGGTGGTCGGCCTGGAGTCGGGGGCGGACGACTATGTGGTCAAACCCGTGCAGGGCCGGGTCCTGGACGCCCGTATCCGCGCGGTGCTGCGCCGGGGTGAGCGGGAGTCGACCGACTCCGCGACCTTCGGCTCGCTGATGATCGACCGCTCCGCCATGACCGTGACCAAGAACGGCGAAGATCTGCAGCTCACGCCGACCGAGCTGCGGCTTCTGCTGGAGCTGAGCCGGCGGCCGGGGCAGGCCCTGTCCCGGCAGCAGCTGCTGCGGCTGGTGTGGGAGCACGACTATCTCGGTGACTCACGGCTGGTGGACGCCTGTGTCCAGCGGCTTCGGGCGAAGGTGGAGGACGTGCCGTCCTCGCCGACCCTGATCCGCACGGTGCGGGGTGTGGGATACCGGCTGGACGTTCCGCAGTGACGGTGAACCCGGTGCCGACGGCCGTGCCCGCGTGTACACGTAAGAACACAGCTGTTCCCGCTCCGAGGCTGCCAGGGCGTCCGCACCGGAACGGGATCCCTCGGTGAGCGGTGCCGCGAAGCGCGTGGTGCTCGCCGGACTCCGCTGGACGAGCCTGCGGCTCCGCCTCGTCGTCGTCTTCGCGGTGGTCGCGCTGACCGCCGCGGTGTCCGCGTCGGGCATCGCGTACTGGCTGAATCGCGAGGCCGTGCTGACCCGTACGCAGGACTCGACGCTCGACGACTTCCGCCAGCAGATGCAGAACCGGGCGGCGGCGCTGGCGCTCCATCCGACGCAGGGCGAACTCCAGGACACCGCCGAGCAGATGTCCCACGGCAAGGCCGGGTACAACGTGCTGCTCATCGGCGAGCGCGACGCGGGCAAACCGGTGGTGGGCGCGTCGGACCGGGACGTCTTCACGCTCGACGATGTGCCGGGACGGCTCCAGGACGCGGTGAACGACCGGCAGGCGATCGGCTCCGGCAACTCGGTCCCGTACCACGTGTACTGGCAGCGCATCCAGCGCGACGGGACGCCGTATCTCGTCGGCGGCACGAGGATCGTCAACGGCGGTCCGACCGGCTATGTGTTCAAGTCGCTGGACCAGGAGCGGCAGGACCTCAATACGCTGGCATGGTCGCTGGCGATCGCGACGGCGCTGGCGCTCGTGGGCTCGGCACTGCTCGCGCAGGCCGCGGCGACGACGGTGCTCAAGCCCGTGCGCAGGCTGGGCGACGCGGCGCGGCGGCTGGGCGAGGGGAAACTCGGCACCCGGCTGCAGGTGTCGGGTACGGATGAACTGGCCGATCTGGCGAGGACGTTCAACAAGACGGCGGAGTCGCTGGAGAAGAAGGTCGAGGACATGAGCGCGCGGGAGGAGTCCAGCCGCCGGTTCGTGGCCGATATGTCGCATGAGCTGCGCACCCCGCTGACGGCGCTGACCGCTGTGACGGAGGTGCTGGAGGACGAGGTCGACAGTCTCGACCCGATGATCGCGCCGGCCGTGAATCTGGTGGTGAGCGAGACGCGGCGGCTGGGCGAACTGGTGGAGAACCTGATGGAGGTCACCCGCTTCGACGCGGGCACGGCGAAGGTCGTCCTGGACACGGTCGATGTGGCGGACCAGGTCACGGCGTGCATCGACGCGCGCGCGTGGCTGGACGCGGTGGAGCTGGACGCGGAGCGCGGGATCATGGCGCGGCTGGATCCGCGGCGGCTCGATGTGATCCTGGCGAATCTGATCGGGAACGCGCTGAAGCACGGCGGTTCGCCGGTACGGGTGTCGGTGCGGGTCTCCGCCGGGGTGCCACGGACTGCGGAAGGCCCAGAAGGCACAGAGGGCACAGAAGACACAGAAGGTACAGAGGACACCTGGGAGGCGGGGGACCCGGGCGACGGCGATGAGCTGGTGATCGAGGTACGGGACCATGGTCCCGGCATCCCGGCGGAAGTACTGCCGCATGTGTTCGACCGGTTCTACAAGGCGAGCGCGTCCCGGCCGCGGTCCGAGGGCAGCGGTCTGGGGCTGTCGATCGCGGTGGAGAACGCGCATATCCACGGTGGCACGATCGCGGCGGCGAACTCGCCGGACGGCGACGGCGCGATCTTCGTGCTGCGGCTGCCGCGTGTGGTGTCGGCGCAGACGGACTGCGTCGACCCCGATGACCGTGACGATCCCGACGCCGTCGGCGACCCCGACCACGGCGGAGGGGCCGGCCGTACAGACGGCGACCGGGGAGACGGGGGCACGCGGTGACCGGGAGCCGAGCGATACGGGACCGAGCGGTGCGGAGCCCGGCGATACGGAGCCGAGCAGTGCGGAGTCGAGCCGTACGGAGCCGAGCCGTGGGGAGCCGGCGGGCCACGGCCGCGCTCTCGGGCCTCGCCGCGCTGCTGGGCGCGGCGGTGCTCGCCGGCTGCGGCATCAGGCCCACGCAGGTGCCGGTCGACGCCGGTCCGGCGCCTTCCCGGCTGCCGTGCGCGGTGTCGGGCGACAACGCGCCCGCGCAGCCTCAGAACATACCGGTGCGGATCTACCTGGTCTGCGCGTCCCAGCTGGCGGCGGTGGACCGTACGGCCGAGGCGTCGACGGCGAAGCCGGCCCTGGAAGGGCTCCAGCTGGCACAGGCGCTGCTGAGGGAGTTGCAGAAGGAGCCCTCGTCCATGGAGCGCGAGGCGGGGTTCGCGACCTACGTCCGGGGGCCCATGACGATCGGCGGACCCCGGCCGACCGACCCGGCCGGCACCCTGCGGCTGAGCCGTGAGCCGGACGACCTGCCGTCGGTGGGACTCGCGCAGATCGTCTGCACCTTCGCGGAGAACCGGGCGGCGGCGGTGGACGGCCGGGTGGTTCTCGGGGGTCCCGGCGACTATGCCCCCCGAGGCTACGAGTGCTCCCCGAAGACGCGGCAGAACCCGGCGGAGCCCGTACCGACGCTCCCCCCGACGGCGTCGCCCACTCCCCCGACCGCGTCGACACGCCCCTGACGACCCAGCCGCGTTCCTGAGTCCGTGTCGCCGGGTGGCGGGCGGCACGCCACCCGTGGCGCATGCCACGCCGTTTCCGGTTTCCTTTGCCGGTGCCGCGGGAACACGGGCGGAACCGTTTCGCGGGCAGGACGCGTCTTGAGTGACGTGCAGCGTCTTGGCAAAGGCGGCAGTGCCGTCATCAGCTTCCGCGCGGCGGGGGTCATCCTCGTCGTCGCCCACCTGCTGCTCGTTGGCTGGCTGGCCCTGCGCCCGCTGGACGTGCCCTGGGTGACGGCCGCCAATCTCCGGCTGTTCGCCGGCATCAAGGCGGATCTGGAACTCGGGGGGCTGGAGGCCGCGCGCCGGATCGGCGAGGGTCTGCTGCTGCTCGCGCCGCTGGGCGTGCTGCTGCCGATGGCGGGCGGCAAGGTCGCCGTGTCCCCGCTCGCCTCCCTGGCCCGTACGGTCGCGACCGGGGCGATGATCTCGCTCGGCATCGAGCTGTTGCAGACGGGTGTGCCCGGCCGGGTGCTCGACGTCGACTCGCTGGTGCTGAACACGGCGGGGGTGGCGATCGCCCATCTGCTGGTGGTGCCCGTGTGCCGGGCGCGGCTGCGCCGCCGGGGGCCTCGCACACCGGCCGTCCGGACTGCCGTGGTCGGCCGCGGGGCTGAGACGGCGCGGCGCGGCCCGGTACCGGCGGAGGAGTCGGCTCAGGGCTCGACCCCGACGATTCCCAGGGTGGGGATCGCCCCGTAGAGCGACGCTTCGACCCCCCTCGCGGAGCCACGATGGAGACATCCACGAACGGTTCTCGCGAAGGAGCCCACCATGTCCGCACTTGTCCGCCCGCGTGAGGGGAAGATGATCGGTGGGGTGTGCGCGGCGCTGGCACGGCGCTTCGGCACCTCTGCCAAGACGATGCGGATCATCTTCGTGGTCTCGTGTCTGCTGCCCGGTCCGCAGTTCCTGGTCTATCTGGCGCTGTGGGCGTTCCTGCCGGGCGAGAAGGCCGCCTCGCGGGCGTCGACCGCCTGGTAGACGCGGGCACCGGATCCGGCGCCCGCACCTGCACCTGCACCTGCACCTGGACTGGGACTCGTATACGAAACGGGGCGCGCACCTGTGAGGTGCGCGCCCCGCTTCCATGCCGTTCGGGAGGGGAAGGAACGGCAGGGGTGGTATCCGTCAGGCGAGTCCGCTGATGGGCAGGCCCTTGGCCAGGTCGCCGGCGGGCAGCCCGCCGAGCAGGCCCTGGACGGGCTGGACGACACTGGCGGGGTCGGCGGCGAGGACCTGCTGCCCGGCGCCCTGGAGGGTGCCGGGCAGGGTGGCCGCGCTCTCGGTCAGGGCCCCCTGGCCTCCGGTGAGCGACTCGGAGGCGCCCGCCGGGAGCTGGGTGAGCGCGCCCTGCACCGGCACCGTGCTGGTGACGGTGTCGAGCGAGGTGGCCGGGTCGGGGATGGCGGCGGACTCGGCGGAGGCGACTCCCGCGGCGGTGGCGGCGAAGGCGGCGCCGAGCACGGCGACACCGAGAGTCTTGACGGCAGACTGCTTCATCAGGGGTAAGTCCTTGGGACGGGGATATGAGCGGCTCCGCAAGCTAGCCACCGTCCGACGGGCGTGGCAAACACCACGAAACGGCCGGGTGTTGACGTTCCCGGCCGCTCCCCGAGGCGTACGGTCACTCCGCCTCGGGGGAGTTCTCGCTGGTCGTGGCGGTCTGACGGAACAGCCATTCGGACTTCAGCTCGGCGTATCCGGGCTTGATGACATCGTTGATCATCGCCAGCCGTTCATCGAAAGGGATGAACGCGCTCTTCATCGCGTTGACGGTGAACCACTGCATGTCGTCGAGCGTGTATCCGAAGGTCTCGGTCAGCAGCTCGAATTCGCGGCTCATGCTGGTACCGGACATCAGGCGGTTGTCGGTGTTGACGGTGGCCCTGAAGTGGAGTCTGCGCAGCAGCCCGATGGGGTGCTCCGCGTACGAGGCCGCCGCGCCGGTCTGGAGGTTGGAGGTCGGGCACAGCTCCAGCGGGATGCGCTTGTCTCGGACGTACGCGGCGAGCCGCCCGAGCTGGACCCGTCCGTCGTCCGCGACCTCGATGTCGTCGATGATCCGCACTCCGTGGCCGAGGCGGTCGGCCCCGCACCACTGGAGCGCCTGCCAGATCGACGGCAGTCCGAACGCCTCTCCGGCGTGGATGGTGAAGTGGTTGTTCTCGCGCTTGAGGTACTCGAAGGCGTCGAGGTGGCGGGTGGGCGGGTACCCCGCCTCCGCGCCGGCGATGTCGAAGCCGACGACGCCCGAGTCGCGGTAGCGGTTGGCCAGTTCGGCGATCTCCAGGGCGCGGGCGGCGTGCCGCATGGCGGTGAGCAGGGCGCCCACGCGGATGCGGTGGCCGTTCTCGCGGGCGATCCGCTCTCCTTCGCGGAAGCCCTCGTTGACGGCCTCGACGACCTCTTCGAGTGTCAGCCCCGCCTCCAGATGCTGTTCGGGGGCGTACCGGACCTCCGCGTACACCACGCCGTCCTGGGCGAGGTCCTCGGCGCACTCGGCGGCGACGCGGAAGAGGGCGTCTCGGGTCTGCATGACGGCGCAGGTGTGCGCGAAGGTCTCCAGATAGCGCTCCAGGGAGCCGGAGTCGGCGGCTTCGCGGAACCAGATGCCGAGCTTGTCGGGCTCGCTCTCGGGGAGCGCGTCATAGCTCATGGCACGGGCGAGGTCGATAATCGTGCCCGGCCGCAGTCCGCCGTCGAGGTGGTCGTGGAGGAGCACCTTCGGAGCGCGGCGGATCTGGCCCGAGGTGGGCATGGTGATGGTCTGGCTCGTCATCTGCGCACTCTAGTCCCTACGCGCGTAGAAGGCGCGGGGCAGGGTGCTTCCCGATATGTAACAGTGATCGCGCGGACGGGTGGAGTACACCCGTGCTTCTGAGAATGTTCTGCCGTGACAGACCACGCGCTGCCCCTGTGGAGGGGGCGTACGGACGGTCGTACGGCGACCGCGGTGAAGCGAGGGGCCCGGCTGGGGCGGGCCTATGGGAGACGGGCCGTGGAGCCCGTCGTCGGCGGGGTCGTACTGGTCCTGCCGGACGGGGTGCCGGAGTCGACGCGGGGGCCTTCCCGGTGGGCGCACGCCGCCGCGCGGCCACTGGGGCGGGCGCTGGCCCGAGCCGGCCGGGACGACGGTCTGGTGGTGCATCCGGTGCGCTACCACTGCCGCGGCTGGAACGGTTCGGAGGCGGGGCCCGCGGTGGACGCGGAGTGGGCCGCGGACGAGGTGACACGGCGGTACGGGGATGTGCCGGTGTGTCTCGCCGGCCATGGCTTCGGCGGGCGCGCGGCGCTGCGGGCGGCGGGGCATCCGGCCGTCAGCGCGGTGCTGGCGATGGCCCCCTGGCTGCCGGACGACGAGGCCGCGCCGGAGCCTGTGCGGCAGTTGACGGACCGACAGGTGCTGATCGTGCACGGCACGAATGACGCGCGGACGGCTCCGGATCTGTCGTACCGGCTGGCGGAGCGCGTGAAGAAGACGAACCGGAACATATGCCGGTTCGAGGTCCATACGGACGGCAACGCGCTGCGCCAGCACCACGATGAGGTGCTGGCGCTGGCGGTGGACTTCGTCCTGGGCTCCCTCTTCCCCCACCCCTACGCCCGCCCGGTGGCCGACGCGCTGGCGGCTCCGCCGCCCCTGGGCCTGCGGATGCCGCTGGCGGCGGGGTTCGGGCGGTCGCTGCGGCCGTAGGTGCGGGCGGGCAGAGCCGACTGGCCGGTGTGTCGTCCCTGTGCGATCAGTTCGTCGCGGCGGGGGCGCACCGGCTCCCGGCGCTCGGGAGTCTCCGCTCCGTGAGGTAGTCGTCCACGGCGTCGCGTGTGCAGTCACTGCGGCCGTAGACGCTGTGTCCCGCGCCCTCGTACGGCAGCAGGACGGTCGTCCCGCGCGTCTGCCGGTGCACATTGGCCGCCCAGGCGTAGTTGTTCGCCGGATCGTGCAGCGCATGCAGCAGGAGGATCTTGGGCGCCTCGGTGATGCGCAAGCGGTGCTGCGGGTTGTTCACCTTGTCCGGCCAGCCGACGCATCCGGCCACAGCCGCGTGTACGCGTGGTGAGCCGCGCAGGTGCGGTGCGGCCCGTAGTTCGGCTTCGGTCAGACTGGCGTACTCCCGGTAGTTCTTCGGCCGGAACCGCCAGTCCTGGCAGAACACCGCGTAGAACGGTTCTGCGCGCGTTCGCTGCTCCGCTCCCAGCGGTGTCCGTGGTTGAGGCCGCTGGGTTCGCCGCCGTTCCTTCGGTTCCCGTTCCTGCGGTTCCCGTACCTGCGCGTCAAGGCCGGCCACATACGTGGCCAGTTCGTTCCAGTACGGGCCGTAGAAGTACTTCCTGAAGGCCCTGAGTGCGATCGCGTTCGCGGTGAGAACCCGATCAGGGCTCTCCGGATCGTGTATCTCCCCTCGGTCCGCTCTGGCGAGCAGGTCGTCCCATACGGCGGTGACGTCCCGGCCGTGCAGGGCGCACGAGCTGGTGGACTCACACCACCGCACGAACTGGTGGAACGAGTCCTCCGCCGTGGCCGCCGAGGAGACGAGGAACTCCCGGATGCCGAGACTGTGGTCCATGTTCGCGGTGAGGGCCATGGTCCGGATCCGGTCGCCGTACCGCTCCGCGTACTGCTGACCGATCAGCGTGCCATAGGAGTGGCCGAAGTAGTTGATCCTCTTCTCGCCCAGCGCCCCGCGGATCGCGTCCATGTCCCGGACGACGCTCAGGGTGTCGGCGTGGTCGAAGACCGGACCGCTGTGTCGTCGGCAGTCCTGGCGTAATGCCCGGTTGTACTCGGCGAGTTGATCGAATTCCGCCTGGTCGCGGGGGTAGGGCGACGGCGCTCGGTCCAGCAACTCGGTCGAGCACTTGACCGGTTGGCTGCCACCGACACCCCGTGGATCGAACCCGACGATGTCGAATCTCTCCTGAACGTCCAAGCTGAAGTGGGAGGTGGCACGCCGTACGGTGAAGTCCACGCCCGAATCGCCCGGCCCACCCGGGTTGACCAGCAGCACGCCGACCCGGCGATTCGGATCGGTCGCCTTGCGGCGGGCCACCGCGAGATCGAACTTCTCGGCCGACGGGCGTGCCCAGTCGACGGGCAGGCGCAGGGTCCCGCATTCCGCCGCGGCGTCCTGGGGGCACGGTTTCCAGTCGATGGCGTTCTGTGTCGTCGGACTTCTGCCAGGAGGGCCGACGTCCACGGCCTCCGCGACCGGTGTCGACGCTCCGGCGAGTGCTCCAGCGGCGAGCACTCCGGTGAGCGCCCTGAAGAGCGGTTGCATAAAGTCCCTTCCGTGGTCTGACGAAACGGATCACGGGGTTGCCCCCGGTCGAACGTGACAGCGAGCCAACCACGTCGCAACCGCGTGAGACGGGAATCAGGGAAGGCACAGGGACGTGGTCGGGGTTTCCCTCCGGGCAGCGTCTCAGGGGTTGCCCCCGACGCCCGAGTTTCCCCCGACTGGTGGGGCCGGCCGGGTCAGGGTGGGAGGAGGTGGCCGCGGCGGGAGAGGAGGAACTTCTTGAAGGCCGCGACCGGAGGCGTGTCGGGGTGGCCGTCCAGCCAGGCGACGCCGATCTCCCGGACCGCGCGCGGGGCCGTCACGTTCAGTTCCACGACTCCGGGGCGGGCCACCGCGGGCGGCGGCAGCAGTGCCACGCCCAGGCCCGCCGCGACCAGGCCGCGCAGGGTCTCCGCCTCCTCGCCCTCGAAGGCGACCTTCGGGGTGAAGCCGGCCTGCGCGCAGAGATCGTCGGTGATGCGGCGCAGCCCGTAACCGGGCTCCAGGGTCACGAAGGCGTCATCGGCGGCCTCGGCGAGACGGACGCGTCTGCGGGCGGCGAGGCGGTGGTCGTCCGGGACGACCAGCCGCAGGCGCTGTTCGTCGAGCCGGCGCGCGACCAGATCGGGCTCGTTGGGGACCGGTGAGGTCAGACAGAGGTCCAGGTCCCCGGCGCGCAGTCCGCCGAGCATCGCCTCGCCGTAGTTCTGGACGAGGGTGAAGCGGACCTTCGGATGATCCGCGCGGAAGGCCCTCAGCAGCCCCGGCACGGTCTCCGAGCCCATCGTGTGCAGAAAGCCGAAGGCGACCCTGCCCGCGTGGGGGTCCGCGTCCTCGCGTACGGATTCGGCGGCCCGCTCGACCTCGCCGAGCGCGCGTTCCACCGAGGCGAGGAAGGTGCGGCCCGCGGGGGTGAGGGAGACCGTACGGCCCTTGCGGGCGAACAGGGCGACTCCCAGGTCCTTTTCGAGCCGTACGACGGCCCGCGAGAGCGTCGACTGCGGGACGCCCAGCTCCTGTGCGGCGCGCGTCACATGCTCGTGCCGGGCGACCGCGGCGAAGTAGGCGAGGCGAGGCGCGAGCAGCAGTGAGGTGTCTTCTTCGTAACCGCTGTGTGACAGGCGAGGCCCTGAGCTGGATTCATGCACCATGGGAACGATTATGGCTGTTCCATGCATTGGACGCATGAAGGGGGGAGCCGTACGTTCGAGGCATGCCTGCCAGTACCAAGGCGTCCACCGCGGTGGACGCCGCCCTTGTCGTCGCTCCTCCCGTCTCCCCCGCCGAGCCGCTCTCCCCCGGCCGCCCCGGCTACCGCCGTATGAGCATGGCGCTCTTCGCCGCCGGGATCGCCGTCTTCGCCCTCCTCTACTCCACGCAGGCAGTGCTGCCCGACGTCTCCGCCGGGTTCGGCGTGAGCGCTTCGGCGGCCAGTTGGACGGTCTCGGCCGCGACGGGCGCCGTGGCTCTGTTCGTACTCCCACTGAGCGCGCTCTCCGAGCGCTTCGGCCGCCGGACGGTGATGACCGTGTCGCTGACGGTCGCCGTGGCGGTCGGGCTGCTGGTGCCGTTCGCGCCGAGCCTGGAGTGGCTGGTGGCGCTGCGCGTCGTCCAGGGTGCGGCGCTGGCCGGAGTGCCGGCGTCCGCGATGGCGTACTTGGCTGAGGAGGTACGGCCGAAGGAGCTCGTCGGTGCGATCGGCCTCTTCGTCGCGGGCAACAGCATCGGAGGTATGAGCGGCCGGATCGTCACCGGCTGGGCCGCCCAGTTCTGGGGCTGGCGCGCCGGGCTCGCGGCCGTGGGCGTGCTGGCGCTGGTGTGCCTGGTCGTCTTCCGCGCGCTGCTGCCGAGGGCGCGGAACTTCCGCCCCGGAAGCCTGAGCCCGAAGGCACTGGGCGCGACCGTGCGCGGGCATCTGGCCGATCCGCTGCTGCTGCGGCTGTACGCGATCGGGGCGCTGTTCATGCTGGTGTCGGGGGCGGTGTACACGGTGATCGGCTACCGGCTGGCCGAGGAACCGTTCAACCTGCCGCCGGGGGTCGTCGGCTCGATCTTCCTGGTCTATCTGGTCGGTACGGCGTCGTCCGCCGCCGTCGGGTGGCTCGTGGGGCGGCTGGGCCGCCGCGGGGCGCTGTATCTGACGGTCGCCGCCACGACCGCCGGTCTGCTGCTGTCGCTCGGCGACTCGCTGACGGCCGTGCTGCTCGGGCTGGTCCTGATCACCGCGGGCTTCTTCGGTGGCCACGCGGTCGCCTCGTCCTCGGTGAGCCGTACGGCGAAGACGGGCCGCGCGCAGGCGTCGGCGCTGTACCAGTCCGCGTACTACATCGGTGCCAGCGCCGGCGGCACCCTCGGTGCGATCGCGTTCCACTCCGGTGGCTGGGCGGGCACGGTGGGGCTCGGTGTGCTGGCGGTGGCCGGCATCGTGTCGATCACGCTGTACGGGAGCCGGGCGGCGCGTGCCGGGCAGCGGGTTCCGGTGGCGGCCGGGCGCTGACCGGCCGCCACCGCCACAGCGCCACAGCGCCGCAGCGCCGCGTCCCGTACCGCCGAGCCCGGACCCGCCCCGACTCCGTACCGCCCTGCCCCGCCCTCCGCCCTGTCCCGTACCGCCCCCTCCGCCCCCTCGCTTCCGGCCGTAGCGGGATTGAGACATCTTCCGTACAACCGCGGCTCGTTGATACGCGTCAAATGAGCAGACCGGCGATTTCGCCCGGTACTTGGCGGGGAGTGGGGGACACATGGGAGAGATACGAGGGGTTCAGGGAGTACGCGCGGCGCGCGGGGCGCGGGGAATCGGCCGACGGGCGGGGATCGTGCTCGGGCTGACGGGCATGGTCGTACCGCTGACCATGGCGATCGGCTCGGGGACCGCGCAGGCGGCCTCGTGCACGACGGCGACGGGCCCGCACCAGAAGCAGGTGGAGAAGTTCCTCGGACGGCCGGTGGACGGCAAGCAGTCGTCCGCCGACTGCAAGGCGATCCGCGCCTTCCAGGCGAAGCACGGCATCACGCCGACCATCGGGTACGCCGGTCCGCTGACCTGGCAGACGATGAACACGATTCTCCAGCAGCGGGCGGCGGGCAAGAACCCCAACAAGGCGGGCAAGTGCCCGACCAACAAGGGCCGCATCGCGTGCGTGGACCTGACCCGGCAGCTGAGCTGGATCCAGGACGGCAAGAAGCTGAAGTACGGCCCGGTCCCGGTGCGCACCGGGAAGAACGGCACGGAGACCCGTACCGGCTCGAAGAAGATCTACTGGCGCAGCATCAACCACTGGTCGACGCTGTACAACGTGCGGATGCCGTACGCGCAGTTCTTCGACGGCGGGCAGGCGTTCCACTCGACCACGAAGTCGATGTACAACCCGCCCGGCTCCGGGGGCTGCGTGAACATGCGCCCGGGGGACGCGAAGGCGTACTGGAATCTGCTGAAGAACGGCGACGACGTGTACGTGTACGGGCGCAAGCCGGGCACCTGAGCGCCGAAGCGCCGTTGTCAGTCCCCTCCTGTAGCTTCGAAAAGGCTGATGCCGATGGGCGACAGGGGTGGACCCGATGAGTGATCTGGCAGCAAAAGCAACAAACGCGACAGAAGGGGATCTGGATTCCGAGCTGGAGCGGTACCGCCGGGAGCTGACCGGTTACTGCTACCGCATGCTCGGCTCCTCCTTCGAGGCGGAGGACGCGGTCCAGGACACGATGGTCCGCGCCTGGCGGAATCTCGGCAAGTTCGAGGGACGTTCGTCGCTGCGGTCGTGGCTGTACCGCATCGCGACGAACGTCTGCCTCGACATGCTGAACGCGGGCAATCGCCGGGCCCGGCCGATGGATCTGTCGGGCCCGGCGCCTGTGGCCCAGGCGCAGCTCAACGCCCGTTCGGAGGCCACCTGGCTGGAGCCGGTGCCCGACGGGCGGGTGCTGCCGTCGGTGGCGGACCCGGCGGAGACGGCGGTCGAGCGGGAGACGATCCGGCTGGCGTTCGTCGCCGCGCTCCAGCATCTGCCGCCGAAGCAGCGCGCGGTGCTGATCCTCCGCGAGGTGCTGGCGTGGAAGGCGAGTGAGGTCGCGGAGCTGCTGGGCACCTCGGTGGCGTCCGTGAACAGCGCGCTCCAGCGGGCGCGGGCGACGCTGGCGGAGTCGCCGCCGTCCACGAGCGATGCGGCGGACCCCCTCGACGAGGAGCAGCGCGAGCTGCTGGAGCGCTATGTCGCGGCCTTCGAGGGGTACGACATGGAGGCGCTGACGGCGGTCCTCCATGACGACGCCACGCTCTCCATGCCCCCGTACGACCTCTGGCTGCAGGGCCACGAGAACATCGTCGGCTGGATGCTGGGCGTCGGGTCGGTGTGCCGGGGCTCGCGGCTCATCCCGACGGTGGCCAACGGCATGCCGGCGTTCGCGCACTATCACGCGGCGGACGACGGCGACGGTCACACTCCGTGGGCGCTCATGGTCATGGAGATCCGGGACGGCAAGATCGCGGGCATCAACTCCTTCCTGGACACGGCCCGCTGGTTTCCGATGTTCGACCTTCCAGACCGGCTGAAGAAGGAGGACACCCCTTAAGATCCGCGGTACCCGCGGTCCCCGCCCGGGGGTAAGGGCTGCTCGGTGAGGCAGGACAGGCCCACCAGGTGCAGGAGCGCCCGTAGCTCGGGGCCGGGGCCGAGGAGCCGGAAGCGGCAGCCCAGGCGGTGGGTGGTGAGCCTCATCCGGGCGATGGCGTCGATCGCGGTCAGATCGGCGGCGGTCAGCTCGCGCACATCGCAGACGGCCTCCCGACCCCTGGCACCGGTGCCGGTGACCGGGCCCGCGCCTTCTGCCGTACCGGTGGGTGCGCCGACGGGATCGCCGGTCCCGGTGTCTCTGATCCGTGCGCTCAACTCCGCGCACAGGCGCGGCACATCGTCCGGGGTCAGGATCCCGGAGAGGCGTACGACGATGGGCTCTGTGACGTCCACACCGGGCAGACTGCCTCCGTTCCGGTATCTCATCGCTCCGAGCCGAGCGGCGCCCGGGTCCGGGTCCGGGTCCGGGTCCGGGTCCGGGTCCCAGCGTGGGTTCGCGCCGGATACGTCCTGCTCCGGGGAGTGTGGGACGCGCCCTGTCGGCCCGGCCTACCGGCCCGGCATGCGGAACGGGACCGGTGGGGGTTCACCGGTCCCGTTCGGTCGCGCGGGGTACGTCAGCTGATCGGCGCGTGCCGCCTATGGGTTCTCGGGGAAGGACGCCGTGTCGAGGTCCACGGCGAAGGGTTCCGGGAGCCGGATCACATCGCCGAACTTGCCTGCCTGGAGGACCCGGTAGACGCCATTCTTCGGCTCTCCGTAGAGAGTGACCGTCGGGCCGCCCGGGGCCCAGCTGTCGATCAGCAGGTAGAGCGGGACGCCCGCCTGGGCGTAACCCGCCGCCTTCTTGATGCGGTCGTTGCCCGCAGTGGGCTTCGAGGTGATTTCGACGATCAGCTCGGCCGCGGCGGCGGGAATGTAGTGACCGGACTCCGACCGGAGAACGGCCTTTGGTGTCACGGCGAGGTCCGGGATGTACAGGCCGTCCCGTGAGGGGACCGCTGTGCCGAGCGTCTGATAGATCCCCCAGTCTTCGGGGATCACGCCGTACAAGCGCCGCTGAACGGTGTCGGCGATGTCGTTGTGGGCGTTGGAAGGCGGTGGTGACACGGTGACGATCCCCTCGATGATCTCCACCTTGCAGCCCTCGGGTGCGTCCGTCTCCTGCCAAATCCGGACGAGGTCGTCCCACTCGTGGCCGCCGGCCGTGTCGTGGTCGACGGTGAGTGCGCCCATGGCGGTCTCCTTGCGTCGGTGCGTCACCGAGTCCAGCATGCCGAACGGGACGGGTGGGGGTCCACCGGTACCGTTCACCCGTACGAGTCATCGCTCCTGCGGGCTTGACCCGAGGGCCCCGTCAGGCGATGCGGTCCAGGACGATCGGGGGCGCCGGGAACGCGGTGCCCGCCGGGGCGATGTCGTAGGCGGAGGTGAGCGGTTCCAGCGCGTAGTCGAACTTCTCCGGGGTGTCCGTGTGCAGGGTGAACAGGGGCCGGCCCTCGGTGACGGGGTCGCCGGGCTTGGCGTGGAGTTCGATGCCCGCGCCCGCCTGGACCGGGTCCTCCTTGCGGGCGCGGCCCGCGCCGAGGCGCCAGGCGGCGAGGCCGACGGCGTAGGCGTCGAGGCGGGTGAGGGTGCCGGAGGCGGGGGCGGTGACGGTGTGGTGTTCGCGGGCGGTGGGGAGGGGCGCGTCCGGGTCGCCGCCCTGGGCCGTGATCATGCGGCGCCAGACGTCCATGGCGGAGCCGTCCGCGAGGGCCTTCGCCGGGTCGGCGTCGCCCAGGCCGGCCGCGGCCAGCATCTCGCGGGCGAGCGCGAGAGTCAGTTCGACGACGTCGGAGGGGCCGCCGCCCGCGAGAACCTCGACCGATTCGCGGACTTCGAGGGCGTTGCCCGCGGTGAGGCCGAGGGGCGTGGACATATCGGTGAGGAGCGCGACCGTCTTCACCCCGCTGTCCGTGCCCAGCGCCACCATCGTGGCGGCCAGCTCCCGCGCGTCCTCGATGGTCTTCATGAACGCGCCGGTGCCGACCTTGACGTCCAGGACCAGCGAGTCCGTGCCCTCCGCGATCTTCTTCGACATGATCGAGGAGGCGATCAGCGGGATCGCCTCGACCGTGCCGGTGACATCGCGGAGCGCGTACAGCTTCTTGTCGGCGGGGGCGAGCCCGTCACCGGCGGCGCAGATCACCGCCCCGGTGGTGTCGAGGACACGCAGCATCTCCTCGTTGGAGAGCCGCGCCCGCCAGCCGGGGATGGACTCCAGCTTGTCGAGGGTGCCCCCGGTGTGTCCGAGACCCCGGCCGGAGAGCTGGGGCACGGCGGCCCCGCACGCGGCGACCAGGGGCGCGAGCGGCAGGGTGATCTTGTCGCCGACGCCGCCCGTGGAGTGCTTGTCGGCGGTGGGCCGGGAGAGCGCCGAGAAGTCCATCCGCTCGCCGGAGGCGATCATCGCCGCCGTCCAGCGGGCGATCTCCGTACGGTTCATCCCGTTCAGCAGGATCGCCATCGCCAGCGCCGCCATCTGCTCGTCGGCGACCTCACCGCGGGTGTAGGCGTCGATGACCCAGTCGATCTGCTCCGGGCTCAGCTCACCCCGGTCCCGCTTGGCGCGGATGACGGAGATGACGTCCATGGTTTCCTCCTGTGGTGCCGAATGCGGCGGCCCTCCCGCCGGACGGCCCCCCGCCGAAACAGTAGGGGCCGGAAGAGGCGAAAGGGCCGCGAAAGGGTGTTACGCCAGATGTCCGGGGCCGAACGCCTGCGGCAGCATCTCCGCCATCGTCCGGTCCCCCTCGGGGGTGTCGAGGAGCAGTTCCGGTCCCCCGAACTCGTACAGCAGCTGCCGGCACCGGCCGCACGGCACCAGGACTTCGCCCCGGCCGTCCACGCAGGTGAAGTGGGTCAGCCGACCGCCGCCGGTGGCGTGGAGCTGTGAGACGAGCCCGCACTCCGCGCAGAGCGACAGCCCGTACGACGCGTTCTCGACGTTGCAGCCGGTGACCGCGCGTCCGTCGTCGACGAGCGCGGCGGCGCCGACCGCGTACCCCGAGTAGGGGACGTACGCATGGGACATCGCCTCCCGCGCCCGCACGCGCAGCGGCTCCCAGTCGAACGGTACGGGGGCCGTCATTTGCCCTGGCCCTTGCGGTAGCGCATGCCGTCCGCCTTCGGCATCCGTAGTCGCTGCGCGGAGAGCGAGAGGACGAGCAGGGTCACCACATACGGGGTGGCGGCCACGAACTCGACCGGAACGGTGTCCGTGTTGAGGTACCAGAGCAGTACGCCCACCGCGATGACCGCGCTGGCGCCCGCCTGGATGAAGCTCTTGCGGTAGAACTTCCACACCGCGATGGCGATCAGCACGATCACCAGCAGCAGGAGCATCACATGGACGGTGCTGCCGCCGTTGCGGAGCTGGAGCGCGTCCGCGTAGCCGAAGAGCCCCGCGCCCATGGCGAGTCCGCCGGGCCGCCAGTTGCCGAAGATCATCGCCGCGAGGCCGATATAGCCCCGGCCGCCCGTCTGGCCCTCGTTGTAGATATGGGAGGTGACCAGGGCGAGGAACGCGCCGCCGAGTCCGGCCATGCCGCCGGAGACGATCACGGCGATGTACTTGTACTTGTAGACGTTGACGCCCAGCGATTCGGACGCGATCGGGTTCTCGCCGCAGGACCGCAGACGCAGACCGAACGAGGTCTTCCACAGCACCACGAACGTCATCACGAAGAGCAGCACGGCCACGATGGTGAGCAGTGACAGATCGGTGACCAGGCCGCCGAGGAAGCCGGCGACGTCCGAGACGAAGAACCAGTGCTCCTTCGCGATCGAGTCGAGCCGGTCGGAGAGCCAGGGCACGGTGAAGCTGGTGATGTCCTCGGAGGGCGGCGACTGTTTGGGGCTGCCGCCCTTGGTCGCCGCCTCACCGGTGTTGAACCAGAGCTTGGCGAAGTAGGTGGTGATACCGAGCGCCAGGATGTTGATCGCGATGCCGGAGATGATGTGGTCGACGCCGAAGGTGACGGTGGCGATCGCGTGCAGCAGTCCGCCGAACATGCCGCCCAGCACGCCGGCGAGCACCCCGAGCCAGGGATCGGTCTGCCAGCCCGCCCACGCGCCGAAGAAGGTGCCGAGGATCATCATGCCTTCGAGGCCGATGTTGACCACGCCCGCGCGCTCGGCCCAGAGCCCGCCGAGACCGGCGAGTCCGATCGGCACGGCCATGGCCAGCGCCGCCGTGATCTGGCCGGACGCGGTCAGGGCCCACCAGTCGCCGACCTCCGCGTCGGGGATGAGGTCCAGCGCGGTGCCGATCCAGCGGATCGTGGACAGGGCCAGCAGCGCGCCCGCCGCCATCAGCAGCATGACCGGGAAGGAGAGGCGGGTGCGGCCGGCCTTGCCGCCGCCGCCGCTGACCTTGGGGGCCGCGGGGGGCGGGGTGGAAGTCGCCGTGACGGTCACGCCGACACCTCCTGCTTGTCGGTGTTGCCGTTGACTTTGGCCTGGGCGGCGAGTTCCGCGCCGACCTGCCGCTGCTGGCGCTTGAGGCCGTAGCGGCGCACCACTTCGTACACGATGACGACGCTGAGGACGATGACGCCCTGGATGACGCCGACGATCTCCTTGTCGTAGCCCTCGAATTCGAGCTGGCCGCTGCCGCGCTCCAGGAAGGCCCAGAGCAGCGCGCCGAGCGCGATGCCGACGGGGTTGTTCCGGCCGAGGAGGGCGATGGCGATACCGGTGAAGCCGATGCCGACGGGGAAGTCGCCGCTGTACTCGTACGAGTCGTTCAGCAGCGTCGGCATACCGATCAGCCCGGCCATCGCGCCGGAGATCAGCATGGAGGTGACGACCATCTTCTTCACGTTCACACCGCTGGCCTCGGCCGCCGTGCCGGACTGTCCGACCGTACGGAGGTCGAAGCCGAAGCGGGTACGGGAGAGGGTGAACCAGAAGGCGACGCCCGCGGCGGCCGCGACGACGATGAAGCCCCAGACGGGGTCGGGCGTGGTCGGGAACTCGAAGAAGTGCGCGGACTCGGGGATCGGCTTGGTGGAGATCTTCGTCCCCGCCTCGTCGAGGTGGCCGAGGCGGCCGACCTGGAGCAGATAGCCGATGATCGCCGTGGCGATCGCGTTGAGCATGATCGTGGAGACGACCTCGCTGACGCCTCGGGTGACCTTGAGGACACCGGCGATACCGGCCCACATCGCGCCGACGATCATCGCGCAGAGGATGATCATCACGATCTGGAGGGGGCCGGGGAGGGTCAGCGCGCCGCCGAGGGCCGCGGCGAAGAACGCCGCGAGGCGGTACTGGCCGTCGACGCCGATGTTGAACAGGTTCATCCGGAAGCCGAGGGCGACCGCGAGTCCCGCGAGGTAGTACGTGGTGCCCTTGTTGAGGATGTAGACCTGGCTGTCCGACTTGGAGCCGTAGTCGAACATGATGCCGAAGGCGTTGAACGGCTCCTTGCCGGTGGCGGCCAGCACGAGCGCGGTGACCAGGAACGCGACGACGATCGCGAGGAGGGGGGCCACGAGCCCCAGGAGCAGCCGCTCCTTGTCGAACTTCTTCATCGGTCCTCTCCCCCGTCCCGGTGGTGGTCCGCGTCGCTGTGGGGCGTGGCGTTCCCGGGGGTGTCGTTCTCACGGATGTCAGGGGTGGTGCCAGGAACTGTGCCTTCAGAGGTGGCGGTGTCGCCGTCCGGCGTGCCGGTGTCGCTGTGCGGGGCGGGCGGCGCGTCGGCCGGGGCTTCCAGACGGCCGGTGGCCGCGCCCGTCATCGCCGATCCCAGTTCCTCCGGCGTGATGGCGGCCGGGTCCGCGTCCGCCACGAGCCGGCCGCGGTACATCACCCGCAGGGTGTCGGAGAGCCCGATCAGCTCGTCCAGGTCCGCGGAGATCAGCAGTACGGCCAGGCCCTCACGGCGGGCCGCCCGGATCTGGTCCCAGATCTGCGCCTGCGCGCCGACGTCCACGCCGCGGGTCGGGTGGGCGGCGATCAGCAGCCGGGGCTGATGGCTCATCTCGCGGCCGACGATCAGCTTCTGCTGGTTGCCGCCGGAGAGGGAGGCCGCGGTGACCTCGATGCCCGGGGTCCGTACGTCGTACTCGCGCACGATCCGCTCGGTGTCGGCGCGGGCCGCCTTGAGGTCGAGGAACGCGCCCTTGCTGTTGGGCTTCTCGGTGACATGGCCGAGGATACGGTTCTCCCACAGCGGCGCTTCCAGCAGCAGACCGTGCCGGTGGCGGTCCTCGGGGATGACGGCCATGCCGTCCTCGCGCCGCTTGCGGGTCGGCGCGTGGGAGATGTCGTCGGTGCCGAGAGTGAGCGTTCCGGTGTCCGGTGTACGCATGCCCATGATCGTCTCGACCAGTTCGGACTGGCCGTTGCCCTCCACACCGGCGATGCCCAGGACTTCGCCCTTGTGGATGGTGAAGTCGATGCCGTCGAGCACCGCGCGTACGACTCCGTCGGGGTCGGAGGCGGTCAGCCGCAGATTCTCGACCCGGAGCATCGGTACGTCGGTGACGGTCGACTCACGGGTCTCGGGCGACGGCAGTTCGCTGCCGACCATCAGCTCGGCGAGCTGCCTCGTCGTGGTGGTGGCCGGGTCGGCGGTGCCGACCGTCGTACCGCGTCGTATGACGGTGATCTCGTCGGCGACCGACAGCACCTCGCCGAGCTTGTGCGAGATGAAGATGACGGTCAGCCCCTCCGCCTTCAGCCCCCGCAGATTGTCGAAGAGCGCCTCGACCTCCTGCGGCACGAGCACGGCGGTCGGCTCGTCGAGGATCAGCGTGCGCGCGCCCCGGTAGAGGACCTTGAGGATCTCCACGCGCTGGCGGTCGGCGACGCCGAGGTCCTCGACCATGACATCGGGACGGACGCCCAGGCCGTAGGCGTCCGAGATCTCCTTGATCCTGGCGCGGGCCCTGTCGCCGATTCCGTGCAGCTTCTCGGAGCCGAGGACGACGTTCTCCAGAACGGTGAGGTAGTCGGCGAGCATGAAGTGCTGGTGCACCATGCCGATACCTCGGGCGATCGCGTCACCGGGGTTGGAGAACGAGACCTGTTCGCCGTCGACCTCGATGGTGCCCTCGTCCGGCTTCTGCATACCGTAGAGGATCTTCATCAGGGTGGACTTGCCCGCGCCGTTCTCGCCGACGAGGGCGTGGACGGTACCGCGGCGCACGGTGATGTCGATGTCGTGGTTGGCCACGACTCCGGGGAACCGCTTGGTGATGCCGCGGAGCTCTACGGCATGAGGACTGCTGGACGCTTTGATGACGCACTCTCCCTGGGCAGGAGCGGAGGAGGGGCAGAGGCGGGGTGTGACCGGAAGGCGGGGGACGTGCCTGATACGTGGTGGCGAAAACTACCGCCTGAAACCAGAACTACGCGCGTAGCACCACCAAATTGTCGAAGTGCCGGACGCATGACGTGGATCGGGGCCCGGAGGAGCGGCACGGCCGTCCGTCCGGGCCCCGGTCAACGAGCCGGTCAGGTCGTGGTCTTGACCTTGATCGTGCCGTCGATGATCTTCTTCTTCGCCTCGTCGATCTTGGACTGGATGTCCTTGAGGTGGTCGCCCGTGGCGGTGAGGCTGACACCGCCCTCGGCGAGCGAGTAGGTGTGGGTGCCGGTGAGCGGCTTGCCGTCCTTGATGGACTTGGCCAGTTCGAAGACGCCGGTGTCGACGTTCTTGACGACCGAGGTCAGGATCGTGGACGCGTACTTGGACAGGGCCGGGTCCTTGGCCTGGTCCGAGTCGACGCCGATCGACCACGCGCCGGGCTTGCTCGCGACGGCCTCGATCGAACCCGCGCCGGAGCCTCCGGCCGCGGCGTAGATGACATCGATGCCCTTGTCGAGCATGCCCTGGGCGGCGGCCTTGCCCTTGTCGGGGCTGCCGAAGCCGGAGTAGTCCGTACCCGAGGTCAGGTACTGGATCTGCACCTTGGCCTTCGGGTTGGTCTCCACGACGCCCTGCTGGAAGCCCGCGGCGAACTTCTTGATCAGCGGAGTGTCCACACCGCCGATGAAGCCGATCTGACCGTCCTTGGACTTGAGCGCGGCGACGACGCCGGCGAGGTAGGAGCCCTGCTCCTCGGTGAAGACGATGTTGTCGACGTTCTTGGCCTCGGAGACCGAGTCGACCAGACCGAAGGTGGTGTTCGGGAACTTGGCCGCGACCTTGTCGACCGAGACCTTGTACGCGAAGCCGACGGCGATGACGGGGTTGAAGCCGCCCTCGGCGAGCGAGGTGAGCCGGGCCTCGCGGTCGGCCGGGGTCTCACCGTGCTTCGCGGTGAGCTCCTTGGTCTCGGCGCCCAGGTCCGCCTTGGCCTTGTCCAGGCCACGGGCCGCGGAGTCGTTGAAGGAGTTGTCGCCACGGCCGCCGACGTCGTAGGCCATGCCGATCTTGAGCTTGCCGCCGCCGTCCGAGCTGCTGCTACTGCTGCCGTTGGAGTCGGTGGACGACTCGCCGCATGCGGTGGCGGTGAACGCGAGGGCCGCGGTCGCGATACAGGCGGCGGTGAGTTTCGATACCCGGCGCAAGAGGATGGTCCTTTCGAGACTGACCGAAAGCGCCTCTTCCGGCGCTGGTTTTGCGGCGATCGTAACGCGCGTAGATGTTACTTAAAGACCTGTTCATGAGTCGTTATCGGATCGTCGTGAACGGGGGGCGGACCGCTGCCGCGGGTCGCTGCGCGGGGGTGGGGGGTGGTGACCGTATGTGTTCGGCGCGACGGAATCGGCCACGCGTCGGCCGCGTGTCGGCTGCGCCGGTCGTGTCGCGTGCGGGGGCGTGTCGCGTGCGGGGCCGTGATCCACGGCGGCCCGCGGTCCTCGGTCGCCGGACGGGCCTGTGGTGGCCTACCACCGTCGCGCCTGGGCGGATCCGTCGTTCGCCGACCGCACGGAGCGTGTCAGAAGCGTGCGCGCTCGGGCCCGGTACCGTCGGCGGATTCCAGGGGTCGCACTTGTGCGCTCAAACCGGACCGCCCCGCATGCTGTCCAGGCGGAGGGGCGGTCCGGCCCACAACGGACCTACGGAAGAAACTCGGGGGCTGAACCGCCGGGCTCACTGATCACTGCCAGTGGCAGATAGACCACAAGCCAGAAGATGACGATCCCGAACAGGAATAGCCGCTGCCTCAACGGTCCCGACCTCCGTCCCGAGCAAGCAGGCTCAAGGCGTAGCGGCCATCGCGCACCGCCCTCCCCATCACGTGGCGTCCCCGGACGGAAGAGTGACCACGGCCCACACCGACTTACCGGTCCCGCCCCGCTCGTCAACTCCCCAGCGGTCGGCGAGGCCGTCCACGAGGACGAGCCCATAGCCGCCGGACTCTCCCGGCACCCGAGCCGTGGGACGCTCCCTGTCCGCGTCGTGGACCTCGATTCGGATGCCGTCAGCCTCCCGCAGATACCGTGTCTCGATCTCTCGCCCCGGCGACGTGCGTGCATGCCGCACCGCATTGGTGATCAGCTCAGAGAGCACCACCAAGGCATCGTCTTCAGCGGCACGCAGATTCCACCCGGTCAGCACCTCGAGCAGCGCGGCGCGAGCCTTGCCAACGGTGCGCGGGCTACGCGCCCAACGATGTGTGACCGAAGGCCCATTCGTCACTGTCGCATTCGACTTCATGACAGCAGCCTTGCTGCCGGCGGTTTCACGAACGACGCCAGCGTGATTACCCACAGTGGGTAACATCTCTCAGGCAGCGCCGCAGCGATCCACGCGGAGCCGACCCCCGGAGCATCGCTCATGCCCAAGTCCGAGCCTCCATACGACCTCCCGGCACGTCTTTTGAGCGATGCCGAGATGATCGACGCATGCCGAGAACGTGACTTCTCTCGAATCTTCACGCTTGTGAAGCGCGCGGGGATCTATCCCGCCCTGATCGCGCGCCGCTGTGAACTCACGCCCAGCCGTGTGGGTGAAGTAATCCAAGGGCAGCGCATCATCAAAGACATGACCGTCATCGAACGTATATCCGATGGTCTGCACATCCCCGGAAACATGCTCGGCCTGATGGACCGGGACTGGGAAGGTCCAGAAGGGACGAATCTCACCGCGTTACCGGCGATCAGTCGGCCACTCAACCCGGGTGCGAGCGCAGACGACTCGTGGACGGCATCTCAGGAGGACGATCTCACCGATC
Organism: Streptomyces sp. NPDC004838; assembly: GCF_053600955.1. NCBI lineage: Bacteria > Bacillati > Actinomycetota > Actinomycetes > Kitasatosporales > Streptomycetaceae > Streptomyces > Streptomyces sp. NPDC004838. Next base: position 181,314 of record NZ_JBSGAW010000008.1, read on the forward strand.
CCGGCTTCGCCGCCGCACTCATCGAGAACCAGTTGATCCAGCACTACAAGAGCGCAAACTACTTCGGCGCACGGCAGCCCCTCGCAACCGTCACTCATGACGCCCAGACGATCGACCGCCTGCTGATCAGTGCCACCGGCTCGGCCCGAGACGGGTTGTTGCGCCTTGGCAGCCGAATCACGGAATTCCTCGGATGGCTCCACCAGGACCTCGGAGACTTCGGCGCCTCCGGCTACTGGTCCGACCGAGCCATGGAATGGGCCCAGGAAGCGGCCGACGATCATATGCAGTCGTACGTACTCTTCCGCAAGGGCCACCAAGCAGCCTCCCAGGCGAACGCCGAACGGACTATCGGGCTCGCTCGGGCCGCGCAACGGGTGCCCAACCTGTCATCGGGACTCCTCGCTCTGGCCGCCCAGCAAGAGGCCATCGGCTACGCGTTGCAGCGCAATCCCAGGGCAGCACTCGCCAAGTTCGACGAGGCCCACGAGTTGGTCTTGAAGCCATCGGCATACGATCCCGAGGGAACGCTCGACACCTCGTACTGCACTCCCGCGTACATCGAGATGCAGCGTGCGAATTGCTGGATCGATCTGGGTGAGCCATGGCGAGCAGTGCAGCTTTTCGAGGACAAAATCGATGCGCTGCCCCAGGTCTACCGCAACGACCGTGGCGTCTACCTCGCCAGGCTCGCCCGTGCGTACGCCGTCGCCGGAGAGCCCGAGCAAGGAGCCGAAGCCGCCATAAAGGCCCTGGCGATCGTTGCCCAGACGGGTTCGGCTCGGACGCTGGTCGAGTTGGCTGCCATGGCCCGAGTCGTCGAGGCCCGACAGCAGCTGCCCGCGGTGGCTACGTTTACCGAGCGTCTTCGGGGCGTTCGTGATCGGTTGGCGACCTAGTTGCACCGGGCACCATGAGGAAAACTGGGCACATGGACGATCTGATCACGCAGGCCACGTCAGGCGACGAGCGCCGCAGGGGGCAGGCCGTGGCCGTCCTCCCGGTCGGGAGCTTCGAGCAGCATGGCGACCATCTGCCGCTGACGACCGACACCACGATCGCCTGCCTGATCGCCCGCCGGATCGCAGATGATCACGATCTCTTCCTCCTGCCGCCCATCACCGTCTCCTGCTCCCACGAGCACGCTTCCACGGCAGGCACCGTCAGCATCAGCGCCGCGACCCTCTACGCGATGGTCAACGACATCTGGCGATCCCTCCGGGCATCTGGCGTCCCCGGCTTGATCATCGTCAACGGACACGGCGGGAACTACGTTCTCTCCAACGTCGCCCAGGAACTGAACGCCAACGGCCCCGAGGTCACGCTGTTCCCCGTTCACGAGGATCGGGCCCAGGCCCGTGCGGACGCCCGCCTGGAGAGCAGCGCCGCCGAGGACATGCACGGCGGCGAATTCGAAGTCTCACTGCTCCTCCACGGAGCGCCTCACCTCGTGCGCGACGGCATAGAGCGGGACGACCATTCGGCTCCGAGCCGCCCGCACCTTCTCACCTTGGGCATGGCCGGGTACACCGCCAACGGGATCATCGGCCGACCGTCCCTGGCCACCGCCGCCAAGGGCAAGGCCATCTTGGACAGCCTCTCGGAGTCGGCCAGGGCTCACCTCGCGGTGATCACCAAGTCTTGATCCGCTCGCGGGCCGCGCCGAGACCCGTATCCGGGCGGTCGGCGCGGCCGGGGTACCCGGCCCGTCCGGTGCTTGAGGACAGGGCCGGGTGGACCGCGGTCATGGGCGAGGCCGGACACCAGCCCCGGCCCACGGGTACCGCATTCGGCCCGAGCGTGACCGCGACCCCCGGTCACGCGGAGGCCGCGCGTGGTCAGGGCGTCGCGGCGTCGAGCAGGGCCGAGGCCGTGAAGAGTTCGACGCCCACGCGAATCGATTCCTCATCCGCGTCGAAGTCGCCTCGGTGCAGGTCGCGCCTGGTCGTGTCGCCGGGGGTGCGTACGCCCAGGCGGGCCATCGCGCCCGGAACGTGCTCCAGGTACCAGGAGAAGTCCTCGCCGCCGAGGCTCTGCTCGGTGTCCTCGATCGCGTACGCACCTCGGCGGGCCGTCTGCGCCGCGCGCAGCAGTTCGGTGACCACCGGGTCGTTGACGACGGGCGGGACCCCGCGGATGTAGTTGATCTCGGATTTGGCGCGATGGAGCGTGGCGATCTCGTCGATGGCCGCGTGCACCAGGTCGGGGGCCGCGCGCCAGCCCGGCAGGTCGAGGCAGCGCACGGTGCCGGAGAGTTCGGCGTGCTGCGGGATGACGTTGCAGGCGTGGCCGGACTCGATACGGCCCCACGTGACCGCGAGTCCGGAACGGGCGTCCACCCGGCGGGCCAGCAGTGCCGGGACCTCGGTCACGATCTTCGCCGCCGCGGTGACCAGGTCGGTGGTCAGATGCGGACGGGCGGTGTGCCCGCCGGGGCCGTCGAGCGTGACTTCCAGCCGGTCGCACGCGGAGGTGATCGGGCCGGGCCGCAGCCCGATGACGCCCGCGTCGACCTTGGGGTCGCAGTGCACACCGATGATCTTGCCGACGCCTTCCAGGACCCCCGACTCGATGGCGTCGGGCGCGCCGCCCGGCAGGACCTCCTCGGCAGGCTGGAAGATCAGCCGTACCGGCCGGGGCAGCCATCCTTCCCGGTCCAGCTCGGCCAGGACGAGCCCCGCGCCGAGGACGGTCGTGGTGTGGATGTCGTGCCCGCAGGCGTGCGCCCGGTCGGGGACGGTGGAACGGTACGCCACACCGACCTTGGTGTCGGGGATGGGAAGCGCGTCGATGTCCGCGCGGAGAGCCAGAATCGGCTGTACGCCGTCCCAGGAACCGATGTCACACATGAGCCCGGTGCCGACGCCCAGTACGCGGGGCTCGAGCCCCGCCTTCTCCAGGCGCGCCTTGATCGCGGCGGTGGTCCGGAACTCCTGGTTGCCCAGCTCGGGGTGCATGTGCAGATCGCGCCGGAACGCGATCAGCTCGGCGCGCAGGGATTCGGACAGTGTGCCGGGCAGTGTGACGCTCCCGGCCGGATCGGTTTCGGACTCTCGGGACATCAATTGGTTCACCCGTTGAAGAGTAGGGCCAGGTGGGGGTCAACTGGCCACTGATCAACAAAAGTTCAATCCGATAGGCGAAGGAAAAGTGGCCCCGAGGTGCATGATTGTGCACTTGTGTGGGTAAACTCACGCCTCCCCCCGACGGTACATGGCTTTGCCCGCCTTCGCCCGGCGGACGCCCGCGCACCGGGGTCCCGGGCCCCCTTCCCAGGCACCCTCGGGCCTGCGGCGAGGCTCCGTCCTGAGCCAATCCGGTGTGATGTCGCCTGCGGCCGCCTTGACAGCGGAGCCCGCGGGTGCGAGTGGGCTGGAGACGAAGACGAGCGTGGCCCGCCCGGCCTCGGGGCGGTGGGGCCCGGCCCGGCGATCTCCGAAGGTCCCGGCGGCGCGGGTCCTGCGAGACCGCGCCGCCGGGCCGCACCGGGCGCTCCGGTTCCGGAGGAGGGGATCACCCGGAACAAGGGGGCATGACAGAGCACCCGGCACAGATCACGGGGAACTGCTCGAACCTCGCATATCGGGTGGTTCTGCGCCGTTCACCGTTCGCACAAGAAGCCTCACCGAACCCCACCCGTCACACAATGACCTCCCAGGTAATCGGGGAGGTACCCCCATGAGGTACCCGAGAACGGACGGAAACGGCGACGGGGCCCATGCGGAGGCCGTGCATGCCCGATGATGGGACGCGTGATCGACCTTTCGGATGTGGAAGCGGCGGCCCGGCTGATCGACGGGCGGCTCGTCCGTACGCCGACTGTGGCCAGTCCGGGGCTGTCCGGGCTGCTCGGCGTCCCGGTGACCCTGAAGCTCGAACTGCTGCAACACACAGGGGCGTTCAAGGCGCGCGGGGCCATGGCGAAGCTGCTGTCGCTGAGCCCGGACGAACGGGCCGCGGGCGTCGTCGCGGTCAGCGGCGGCAACCACGGCATCGCGGTCGCGGTCATGGCGGGCCTGCTGGACGTGAAGGCGACCGTCGTCATGCCGAGGTCCGCGCCCGCCCGTGCCGTCGAGATCGCGGAGGCGGCGGGCGCGGTGGTCCGGCTCGAGGACACCATGGACGGGGCCTTCACGCTCATGGACCGGTTGCGGGCGGAGGGCCTCACGCTCGTCCACCCCTTCGACGATCCGCTGGTGATCGCCGCGCAGGGCACGGTGGGTCTGGAGTTCGCGGAGGACGCGGGCGAACTGACGGATGTCCTCGTGAGCATCGGCGGTGGCGGGCTGATCTCCGGTGTGGCCGCGGCACTCACGGCGCTGCGGCCGGGCGTACGGATCTGGGGCGTGGAGACCGTCGGCGCGGAGGCCATGTCGCAGGCCCTGAAGGCGGGCGGTCCGGTGGCGGTGAAGCTGTCGTCGGTCGTCACCACGCTCAGCGCGCCCTCGGTGTCCCGGCTCACGTACGACCATGTCCGCGCCCTGGTCGAGGACGTCCTGGTGGTCTCCGACGCCGAGGCTGTACAGGGCACCCTCGATCTGGCCCACCATGCCAAGCTCTGGACCGAGCCGGCCGCCGGCTGCCTCCTCCCGGCCGCGCGCCGGGTACTGGAACGGGTCGGCACGGAGGGGACCCGGCTGGGGCTGGTGGTATGCGGCGGGAACGCGTCCGTCACCGATGTGATGCGCTGGAGCGAACGTTCCGCCTGAGCGGAGTCGAGGGGGTGGGGCGGACCGCGCCTCCGCTCCGGCCCGGCGAGCACGCGGGAGGCTGCGTCCGGTACGACCCGGCGGGCACTCGCGGGGCTGTGTCCGGTACGACCCGATCCGGCGGGCGGGGGTCGGAAGCAGCCTGGTCGCCCCGGTCATCTCGGCCGTCCCCGCCAGCGAAGTCATCCCGGTCATCCGACGACCCGGGCCACCACGCCCACGCCAGCGCCCTCACCCGTAGCCGTCGCGCGTATCGGGTTGTGACGGAGCGTCTGCACCGGGGCCCGTAGCCGTCGCGCGACCCCTCCCCCGCCGCCGGGTCGCGCGACCGTGGCGTGCTCGCGCCGAAGGCCCCGCTCGCCTCGAAGCCCCGCTCGCGTCGAAGGCCCAAAACGCCCCTTCCCGCCACAGCGGCGGAGCCGCCCGCCAGACGTCGCGCGCGCCGAAGTGACGGCCTCCCGCGCGGTTCGGCAGGTCGCACGCGCCCCAGATATCTCGTACGAACCTCTTGCGCCAATGGCGAAGGCAGCTATGCTCACACTCATGATTAAAGGGCTTAACTACTTTCCGGCAGGAGGGAAGGGGCCGTCATATGACCGATCTCAGTGAGTTCGACGCATTGGGACAGGCCGAGCTTGTCCGCACGAATCAGGTATCGCCGATCGAGCTTCTCGACTCCGCGATAGAGCGCATCGAGCGCAGCAATCCGAAGGTGAACGCGGTCATAGCGAAGATGTACGAAGAGGCGCGGGCGACTGCTTCCGGAGTTCTGCCGGACGGCCCGTTCTCGGGTGTTCCTTTTCTGCTCAAGGACGGCGGTGGCGTCGGCTACGCCGGTGTTCCGATGACCTCCGCGAGCCGCTTTCTCGCCGATTACGTTCCCGCCGAGGACGGCGAACTCACCCGTCGCTACAGAGCGGCCGGCCTGGTGGTGTGCGGCAAGACGAATCTGCCGGAGTTCGGACTCCAGCCGACGACCGAGCCCGAGCTGCACGGTCCCACGCGCAACCCCTGGAACCCCGCCCTCTCGGCCGGGGGATCGAGCGGCGGCGCGGCGGCAGCGGTCGCCGCTCGCATGGTCCCGATGGCGAACGCGAGCGACAGCGGCGGGTCCATCCGCGTCCCGGCGGGCAACTGCGGTGTGTTCGGCATGAAGCCGACCCGGCTGCGGATCGCCTCGGCCCGCCGCAGGGCGGGGGTCTCCATGCGGATCGCCGTGCTCAGCGAGCACGCGGTGACGCTGAGCGTGCGGGACTGCGCGGCGCTGCTGGACGCCACGGCGGGGCCGCTGCCCGGTGATCCGTTCGTGGCGCCGCGGCCCGAGCGGCCCTATCTGGCGGAGACCGGCATCGATCCGGGCCGGCTCCGGATCGTCTACAGCACCTCCTCGCCCACCGGCTCGCCGGTCCACCCCGACTGCGTGGCGGCGGTCGAGGACGCGGCCCGCCTCTGCGAGAGCCTCGGCCACCATGTGGAGGAGGGGACTCCACGGCTGGACGCGGCGGCCATCGCCAAGCCCTTCACCACCGTCTCGTCGGTGGGGCTCGCCTGGGACATCGCCCGGCTGGAGCGCGTCACCGGAAAGCGGGCGACGGAGAAGGACTTCGAGGCCGGCACCTGGGCGATGATCGAGAGCGGCCGGTCCGCCACGACGAGCCTGAACGAGTACTTCGACGCGCTCGCCGAGCTACAGACCCTGTGCGACCGGCTGGCGGCCTTCCAGGAGCCGTACGACGTCTGGCTCACGCCGACCGCCGGCGCCCCCGCGCCCCCGCTCGGCTCCTTCGCCTCGCCGCCCGACGACCCGACGCGCGGGATGCGCGCGTCCGCCGCGTTCCTGCCGTTCACCATGCTCATCAACATCACGGGGCAGCCGGCGATGTCCGTGCCGCTGCACTGGAACGCGGCCGGCGTACCGATCGGAACCCATTTCGTCGGCCCCTACGGCGACGAGGGTCTGCTCTACCGACTGGCCGCCCAATTGGAGGCGGCCCGCCCCTGGGCCGGACGCGTCCCGCCCCTGGCGATCGCGTGAAAGGCCACCGTAACAGCGTCAGCAGCGACACCACCGGAATGAAGTAGAGGGGAAATCTATGACCACGAATACCGAGGCATGGCCGAATCCGCTGGTTCCCGGCCCTCACTGGACGTCCCACCAATTCATCGCCAGCGAGGTGATGGACGACCAGATCAAGCATCAGATCAGCATGATGTTCTTCGGAATGTCCGATCTCGGCGAATGTATTGAGGCGGCCCGCCAGATAAGGGTCGACGACGAGGAAAGCTGGGTCGAGGCGTGGAGCGATCGCGCCCGGATTCTTCAGGAGCGCGCCGAAACCGCCGAGAAACGCGGCCGTCGTGTGTCGGCGAGCGACGCCTACCTCCGGGCGTCCACCTACTGGCGTGCGTCGCTGATGCACTTCAGCCAGCCCGACGACCCCCGTACGCGGGCGAACTCCCTCAGCAGCTACGAGTGTTACGACCGCTATCTGGCGCTGTCGGGCTACCCCGGCGAGTCGCTGCGGATTCCGTACGAGGGCAGCTTCCTGCCGGCGTACCTCTACCGCAGTCCGCTGGCCAAGGGGCCCGCGCCTCTGCTGATCTTCTTCCAGGGCCGCGACGCCTGGTCGGAGGACAGCCGCTGGATCTACGACGGGGCCATCCGGCGGGGCTACCACTGTCTGTCCGTGCAGTGCCCGGGGCAGGGAATGGCCCTGCGGGTCAACGGTCTGCCGTTCCGCCATGACTGGGAGAAGGTCGTCACCCCGATCGTGGACGTGGCCGTCCAGCTCGACGGCGTGGCCGCGGACCGCATCGGTCTGATGGGGGTGAGCTTCGGCGGATACCTCGCCCCACGTGCGGCGGCCTTCGAGAAGCGCCTCAAGGTCTGCATCGCCAACCCCGGCGTCCTGCGGTGGGGCGAGTCCATCCGGGCGAATCTGCCCCCGTCGCTCACCGAGGCGCTGGCGGCCGGGCCCGAGACCTTCAACGCGACGGTCTCGACCATGGCCTCCCATGCGCCGCTGGTGGACTGGTTCGTACGCGACTCGTCGTGGAAGCACGGAGTCTCGACGCCGTACGAGCTGTTCCGGGAGTTCGACGCCTGTGACCTGACCGAGGTCGCGGGCGGGATCGAGTGCGAGACCCTCGTGATGGACGGTGTGGAGGAGAACTTCTCCGCGGGTCAGGCCCGGCAGTTGTACGACGCCCTGACCTGCCCGAAGGAGTTCATGCTCTTCGACCAGACCAGCACGGCCCAACTGCACTGCCAGAACGGTGGCACGGCCACCGCCGCGGAGTTCACCTTCGACTGGCTCGACGGCCGGCTGTGAGGGCTGTCCCGTAGACCGTATCCGCTCGACGGTCGGCTCCAGACCGTATCCGCTCGGCCGCGGCGGCCCCAGCCCCGCCGGGGTCGACGCCCCTCCGGCCGGACGACTCGCAACCCCTCCCCCCGCGTCCCCTCGTCTTCGCTCCCCCGTTCAGGGAGACCCCTTCAGGGAGTACGCCATGCCCGATCCCCATCGCCGGGTCCTCTCCAGACCCAGTGGACCCTGCCCCCCGATCCCGCCGAGCACGCCGCCGGTGCCGTCATGAGCGCCCAGGACACGGCCGGGCACGAAAGCCCCTTCCTGGGCGACCCGGCGCTCGCGTCCAAGGACTCCGGAGCGACGTCCGAGAACTCCGGAGCGGGCGGCCTGCGGCTGCGGGACACCCTTCGGCGCGGGGGGTGGGCCATCTGTCTGCTGGCCGTGCCCCTCGTGGTGATGGAGCAGCTGAGCCGGGAGGCGACCAGCACCCTCGCCCCCGACATCCGGAACGCGTTCGGCATCTCCGACGCCGCGTTCGTCGCGACCGCCGGGTTCACCGGCGTCGCTCTGGTCCTCGGCGGGGTGCCCATGGCCTGGCTGGCCGTCCGGGTGAACCGCAAGAAGATCGTCGTCGTCTCCGCCGCCGTCGGCACCGTGTCCCTCATCGGCGCGGGACTGGCCCAGAACGTGTGGCAGCTCTTCGCCGCCTACGCGTTCACCGGCTTCGCCGCGGCGTACTCCAACCCCGTCTTCGGCTCGCTGATCGCCGACGCCTATCCCGTCGAGGGACGCGGCCGTATCTTCTCCCTGCACGCGACGGCCACCCCCATCGGGCAGGCGATCGGGCCCGCGCTCGCCGGGGCGATCGCCGCTTTCGCGGGGAGCGGCGACGAGTCGTGGCGCTGGGCGTACATCGGCCTCGCATTGCCGTACGCGCTGCTGGCGGTCGCCGCCGCGGTCTTCCTCAAGGAACCCGAGCGGGGGCAGGCCGACCGGCTCTCCATGTCCGATGGTCAGGACGAGGGCGCGAGCGAGAGCACGGAGGGGAACGCGAGCGGGAACACGGACGGGAACACCGGCGGGAACACCGGTGGGAGCGCCGGCGGACCCGAGCAGCCGCCCGTGGGCATCTTCCGCGGCTTCCGTCAGATGATGAAGGTACGCACCTTCCTCTTCATGTGCCTCGGCATCGGCGTTCTGGGACTGGCGCTCTTCACCGTCCCGGTGCAGATGTCGCTGCTGCTGGGCGACGAGTACGGATTCGACGCCTTCGACCGCGGGCTGACGTTCTCGCTCACCCAGATTCCGGTGATCGCCGCCATGGTCGTCGGCGGGCATCAGTTCGACCGGCTGTTCCGGTCCACTCCCGAACGGACCGTGCTGATCGCCGGGTCCGCCATCATCGCCTACGGCGTGCTCACCGCGGGAGGCATCTGGCTGCGGCCTGCCCCGCTGCTGCTCGCCGGCTACGTACTGGCCTCGATGTGCGTGGGGATCACGCTGGTCTGCGTCAGCCCTCTGGTCGCCGCGGTCACTCCGTACCGGCTGCGGGCGCAGGCGTTCGCCTTCCTGCCGGTCTTCACCTTCCTGATGGGCGGGTTCTTCGGCTCCATCTTCGCCGGCTTCATCTCCGACTCCTTCGGACCCCGGCCGGCGATCGCCGCGGCGGTGGCCTTCTCCGCCTTCCTCGCCGGGTTCCTCTTCCTGAAGGGCCGTGGGCATCTGCGGCAGGACATCGCGACGGCGGCCGAGGAACTGGTCCGGGACCAGGCACGGCAACGGGCCGGGACCTCCTCGACCTGAACACCCTGAACGCCCTGAACGCCCTGAACGACCCGATCCCTCCTCCCCACCACGCCCCCGCTGTCGTACGGCACCGCTTCGGCCCGGCACCCCCGCCGGGCCGACGGCGACCGCGCCCAAGGCGACCCGACCGGCGGCGACCCGACCGGCGGCGACCGCGACCCGGTCCGGTCCGGTCCGGTCATGGCGGGCCACGGGGGCACGGGGGCACACCCACATACCTGCGAAAGGAATGGCCATGTCATCGTCACCACACCCCTTCGACCTGCGCGGCAAGGCCGCGGTCGTCACGGGCGCGAGCTCGGGCATCGGCGCGGACATCGCGCGGGCCCTCGGGGCCGCGGGCTGTGACGTCGTCCTGGTCGGGCGCTCCGAAGACCGGCTCGCGACCGCCGCGAAGGCGGTGGCCGACACCGGCGCGGCACATGCGACGGTCGCCGCCGACCTCCGCGAGGACGAGGCCGCGCAGAACGTCGTCGACGCCGTACTCGCCCGGTTCGGTCGCCTCGACGTCCTGGTGCACTCGGCCGGCGTATACGCGCAGGCGTCGCTGGAGGACACCACGGACGAGCTGTTCGACGAACAGTGGACGATCAACGTCCGCGCGCCGTTCCGGCTCACGCGGGCGGCCCGGCCCCATCTGACCCGCGGTGCGTCGATCGTCTTCGTCTCCTCGATGTCCGGCCGTGTCGGATCGCCGGACGACTCCGCGTACTGCGCCTCGAAGGGTGCGGTGGAACTCCTGGTGAAGGCGCTCGCCACGGAGTTGGCGCCCGAGGGCATCCGGGTCAACGCGGTGGCCCCCGGCAACGTGCACACCCCGATCAACGCGGCGCTGCTCACCCCGGAGGCGGAGCGGGAGGTCGTGGCCACCACACCCGCGGGCCGGGTGGGCGAGGTCGCGGACATCAGCCCGGCCGTCGTCTATCTGGCCTCGGACGCCTCCTCGTACGTCCACGGAGCGAGCCTCGCCGTCGACGGCGGGTTCACCGCGCAGTAGCGCCCCGCGCACCGGAGACACGTACAGGAAACACGCGCAGGAAGTACGCGCAGGAAGTACGGGATGAGAAGCCGGAGAGCGAGCGACTGACCCACACGGAAGCAGCAGGACTGAGCGACAGCGAAGAGCGACACCGCAAGGACGGCAGATGAGCATTTTCCCCAGCGGCATCACGAGCGACCGGTTCGAAGCCGAACTGGACCGGCTGGAACGGGTCTCCCGTTTCCCGGAGATGCCCCGCAACCTGTTCGACGAAGGCCCCCACCTGATCACCACGCCGGAGCTCCCCTGGGGCGACGCGGTACGGAAGGAGTCGGTCGAGGCTTACCGCCGCTTCATCCACGGGGAGACCTGGATCACCGGCGGTGGCGCCCGCGAGATGGAAGCGGAGGTCGTCCAGTGGCTGGGCGGGCTCATGGGCGCGGACCGGCCGGCCGGATTCATCACCTCCGGCGGCTCCGAGTCCAACATGTGCGCGATCCTCACCGCGAAGCAGCGGGCCGCGCGCCGGGGCGGCAGTGTGGTCTTCCCGGACAACGGCCACTACTCCCTCTACAAACTCTGCCGGATGTTCGACCTGGATCCCATCCCCGTACCGGCGCCGGAAGGCCGGTTGGACCTGGTCGACCCGGTGGCCGTCGAGGCCGCGATCCGGCCCGACACCATCGCGCTCATCGCGACCGCCGGGACATGGGCGTACGGCAGTGTCGACCCGGTCGAGGCGTTCGGCGAGATCGCCCTCCGCCACGGTCTCTATCTGCACGTGGACGGCGCGTTCGGCGGCTTCATCCTGCCGTTCCTCGAACGCTGCGGCTATGACCCCACCATCCCCCTGTGGGACTTCCGGGTACCGGGCGTCTGCTCGATCAGCGCCGACCTGCACAAGAACGGCATGGCTCCGCCCCCGGCGGGCACGCTGATCTTCCGCGACGACTCCCTGCTCGCTTCGGCGAAGGAGATCTGCCCGCCCAACGGCACCATGTCGGGCACGCGGGGAGCCGGGCCGATCGCGGGTGCGTGGGCGATGGTGAAACTGCTGGGCGAGCCGGGGTACACGGCGGTGTCGCTCGCGTCGATGGCGATGCGCGACGAACTCGTCGACGGCGTCGGCGGGATCGAGGGGCTGAGCGTCCACCCCGGCTCGCGGATCAATATGACCCTCATCCACGCGGAAGCCCTCGATCTGCGGCCGACGGCCGAGGAGATGCGCCGCCGGGGCTGGATGTTCGCGGCCCGCGCGGTGCCGGGACCGGCCAGTCTCGTCGTCGTCCCGATGCCGCACAACGAGGGTCAGACCGCGTCCTTCCTCCGCGACCTGCGCGAGAGCACGGAACTCGCGCTCCCGCTGGGCGGGACGGCGGACGGGACGGCCTCCGAAGCCCTTTCGAGTTACGGGTTCTGAGCGTGAGCACCGAGAACGTGAGCACCGAGAAGCGGAGACACAGCATGTACGAGGAGATCCGCCCGGCCCGTGGACACCGGCGATGAGCCCGGCCACCGGCCGGGCCGCACGACCGGCAATCGGCAGCGCCGCACAACCGGCCACCGACCGGGCCGCGCGACCGGCCTCCGACCGGGCCCCGCGCACCGGAGCGACGACGATGCGGGTGTCCGTGGACATCGGCGGCACCTTCACCGATCTGGTGGTCGAACACGACCGCGAACTACGGCTGTTCAAGTCACCGACCGTGCCCGACGACCCCGTACGCGGCATCCTGGACGTCCTCACGATGGCCGCGGCGGCCGACGGCCTGACGCTGAACGGATTCCTCGGCCTGGTGGAGACCTTCGTCCACGCGACGACCCGCGGTCTGAACGCCGTGCTCACCGGTACCACCGCGAAGACCGCGTTCCTGACCACCGAGGGCCACCCCGACGTCCTGCTCCTCCGGGAAGGGGGACGGCCGGACCCCTTCGACTTCACGGTTCCCTTCCCCGAACCGTATGTGCCGCGTTCCCTCACCTTCGAGGTGGCGGAGCGCGTCACCTCGACCGGCGAGGTCCTGCGTCCGCTCGACGTCGCCGATCTCGGGCGTATATGCGACCGGCTCGCGGCCGAGGAGGTCGAGGCCGTCGCCGTATGCCTGCTGTGGGCCACGGTCAATCCGGCGCACGAACTCCAGGTCGCCGAAGTGCTGCGACAGCGGCTGCCCGGCGTCCCGTACACGCTCTCCCACGCGCTCAACCCCGCGCTGCGCGAGTACCGGCGGGCTTCGTCGGCGGCGATCGACGCCTCGCTCAAACCTCTGATGTCCGAGTACACCGAGGGGCTCACCGCACGGCTGCGGGCAGCCGGGCTCGACGGCCGGATCCTGATGGTCACGTCGATCGGCGGGGTGGTGGACGTACGGGACGCGGCCGAGAAGCCGGTGCTGACCATCAACTCGGGACCTTCGATGGCCCCCGTCGCGGGCCGCGCCTACGCCGCCGCGGACCTCGGCGCGCGGACGGTGATCGTCGCGGACGCGGGAGGGACGACGTACGACGTCACACTCGTCCGTGACGGGGAGATCCCGGCCACGCGTTCGGCCTGGGTCGGCGGCGAGATCACCGGCCATATGACCGGACTGCCGTCGATCGACGTCAAGAGCGTCGGGGCCGGAGGCGGCAGCATCGCCTGGGTGGACCCCGGCGGGCTGCTCCACGTCGGTCCGATGAGCGCCGGTTCGGTGCCGGGACCGGCGTGTTACGGGCGCGGGGGAACCCGCGCCACGGTGACCGACGCCGCGCTGGTGCTCGGCTACCTCGACCCGGCGTCCTTCTCCAGCGGCGCGATGGCGCTGGACCCCGACGCGGCGCTCAAGGCCATCGCCACGGACGTGGCCGGTCCGCTCGGCACCGATCCGGTCACCGCGGCCCATGCCGTACTCGAACTCACCACCGAGCACATGGTCCGCGCCATCGAGGAGATCACCCTCCAGCAGGGCATCGACCCGGCGCATGCGGTGCTGGTCGGGGGCGGAGGGGCGGCCGGGCTGAACGCGGCGGCGGTCGCCGAGCGGCTGGGCTGCCGACAGCTGGTGGTTCCGGCGGTGGGGGCGGCGCTGGCCGCGTCCGGGGCGCTGATGTCCGATCTGCGGGCGGTGTACACCGCGACCGTTCCGGCGCTGACCAGTGCGTTCCGGCCCGGCAGGGTCAACGCCGCGCTGGCCGGACTGCTGGACCGGTGCCGGGAGTTCGCCGGACATGTGGGGGCGGACGCGGCGGACGTGGAGGTCACGCTCTTCGCCGAGGCCCGGTATCCCCAACAGATCTGGGAACTGGAAGTGCCCCTGCGCGGGGAGTCGTTCGAGGGCGGGCCCGATGTCGAGGAGTTCGAGGCCGACTTCCACGCGATCCACCAGCGGATCCTGGGCATCACCGACGAGGACTCACCCGTCGAGGTGGTGAGTTGGGGGGCCAGGGCACGGGTGCCGCTCGGTGAGCGCACCGGCATCCTCACGGCAAGGGCCGAGGACACCGCGTCCGCCTCGGTGCGGCGGGCGTATCTGCCAGGCCGGGGCATGGCCGACGTTCCGGTCAGGCCGCTGGCGACGCTCGTTCCCGGCGAGGTGCTGCACGGTCCCGTGCTCATCGAGTCGCCGTTCACCACGGTGGTCGTCTCCGACACCAGTACGGGCGAACTCAGCGATTCGGGGTCCCTCGTCATCCACCCGGCGAAACAGGCCACGGACCGCAGCGCCACAGACGGCACCGCGGACCGCGGCACGGATCGCAGCACGACGACTGACGCATCGGACGACGGCCGGCGAAGTGGAGGACACCCGAGATGAGTACCGCCGAAACACGCGGATCCGGTACCAGCCGGTCCGGGACGAGCCGGTCCCGTACGAGTACGTCCGATACGGGCCGGTCCGGTACGAGTACGTCCGATACGGGCCGGTCCGGTACGAGCACGGCCACCGGTCCGAAGACGGCCGAGGCGAACGCGCCCCGAGCCGCCCGCGACGGGGCCCTCGACGGAGCCCGGCTCGCGGTCCTCGGCCACCGCTTCGAGGCGATCGTCCGCCGGATGTCGAACACCCTGGCCCGCAGCGGGCGTTCAGGCGTGCTCAACACCGCCCGTGACTTCTCCTGCTGCATCCTCACCGCGGACGGCGGGGTGCTGATGACCGGCCAGAGCCCGCCGATCCATGTGATGGGCGGCCCCGACCTCCAGGCGCGTTCCCTGCTGGAGTACTACCCCCGTATGCGCGCGGGCGACGCCTTCCTGCACAACTCGCCCTATCACGGCAATACGCACGCGGCCGATCACTCCATCCTCATCCCGGTCGTGGACGACGCCGGAGTGCACCGGTTCACCGTGCTGGCCAAGGCCCATCAGGCGGACTGCGGCAACTCCGTCCCGACGACGTACATGGCCAGCGCCCGGGACGTGTACGAGGAGGGCGCGCTGATCTTCCCGGTCGTACGGGTCCAGGAGGACTACGCCGACCGCGAGGACATCCTGCGGATGTGCGAGATGCGCATCCGCGTCCCCCACCAGTGGCGCGGCGACTATCTCGCCATCCTGGGCAGCGCCCGGATCGGCGAACAGTCGCTGCTACGGCTCGCCGAGGAGGTCGGCTGGGACACCCTGGACACGTTCGCCCGCGACTGGCTCGACTACGGCGAGTCCCGGATGGCCGCGGCGATCGCGGAGCTGCCGGCGGGCGTGGCGACCACACGGACACGGCACGATCCGTTTCCCGGTGTGCCGGACGGGGTGCCGATCCAGGCGCGGGTCGCCGTCGATCCCGAGCAGGGCATGATCGACATCGATCTGCGGGAGAACCCCGACTGTGTGCCCTGCGGGCTGAACCTCAGCGAGGCGTCCTCGCGGACGGCAGCGCTGATCGGCGTGTTCAACAGCATCGACCACACGGTTCCGCACAATCAGGGCAGCTTCCGCAGGGTGCGCGTACATCTGCGGGAGAACTGTGTGGTGGGCATTCCCCGGCACCCGGCGAGCTGCTCCGTGGCGACGACCAACCTCGCCAACCGGCTCGGGAACGTGGTGCAGCGCGCCTTCGCCGAAATCGCCGACGGTTTCGGGATGGCCGAGGTCGGCACCGGGATGTCCCCGTCGGAGGCCGTGGTCTCCGGGGTGGACACGCGCGGCGGGGGCGCGGAGCCGTTCGTCAACCAGATCTTCGCCGGTACGAACGGAGGCGCGGCCGGTCCGCTCAGCGACGGCTGGCTGACCATGGACGATCTCGGCAGCGGGGGCACGCTGCTGCTGGACAGCGTGGAGATCGACGAACTGAAACAGCCTCTGGTGATCCACCGGCGCGGGCTCGCCCAGGACACGGAGGGCGCGGGACACCGGCGCGGCGCGCCCGGACTGCATGTCGAGTACGGGCCGGTCGGCGGTGCCCTGGAGGCGGTGTACGCGAACGACGGGGCGGTCAACGCGATGAGCGGCGCGCGCGGCGGTCTGGCCGGGGCACGCTCGGCCCAGTACAAGAGGGACCGGGCCGGACAGCTCAGCGAACTCGACATCTGCGGGCCGGTGCGCGTCGAGGAGGGCGAGCGGCTGGTGGCCCGCACCAGTGGTGGCGGCGGCTACGGCCCTCCGGGCGCCCGAGACCCGGAGGCGGTGGCCCTGGACGTCCGCGAAGGCTGGATCAGCGCGGACCGTGCCCTGCGGGTCTACCGGGTCGTGCTGGACGGCCGGGGCCGGGTGGACGCCGAGGCGACCGCCCGGATCCGCGGCCCGCACACACCCCCGGACGCCCACGACCACACCGATCGGCACCCGGATACGGGCACCCTCGCCGTCGCCGACACGGACACAGGCACGGACACAGGCACGGATACCGACACGGACACAGGCATCGACACAGGCGCCGGTACGGACACCAGCACCGGTACCGGCACGCCATCGGACGATATGAGAGGCACGCGATGACCCAGCCGACCAGCGAACCGAACCGTTCGGCGAGCACGCCGGGCGACCGGGTTGACCGGTCCGGCCGGAGCGGCGTACCGGAGCGGCCCGTGACCGCGGGACCTTTCGACCGCGCCCGGCTGACCGCCCTGCTCGCCGAGGAACGCCGGAGCCACCAAGCGCGTAACCCCCGCTCCCGTGCGGCCCATGAGAAGGCGGACCATCTGCTCGGCGGGGTTCCGATGACGTGGATGGCGAAGAGCGCGGCAGGGTTTCCGCTCTATCTGGACCGCGCCGCCGGGGCCCGGGTGGTCGACCTCGACGGCCACGAGCTGCTGGACTTCTGCCTCGGCGACACCGGGGCGATGGCCGGGCACTCCCCCGCGCCGACCGTGGCGGCGGTGGCCCGGCGGTACGCCGAACTCGGCGGGGCGACGGCCATGATGCCCACCGAGGACGCGGCGGCCGTCGCCGAGGAACTGGCCCGCCGCTTCGGCGTCGCCCGCTGGAGCTTCGCCCTGACCGCGACGGACGCCAACCGCTGGGCGCTGCGACTGGCCCGCGCGTTCACGGGCCGGTCACGGATCCTGGTCAACAGCTACAGCTACCACGGCAGTGTCGACGAGTCGTTCATCGTCACCGGCCGAGGCGGTCCCCGGTCCCGGCCCGGCAATGTCGGGGCAGCGGTCGATCCGACGCTGACCAGCAGGGTCGTGGAGTTCAACGCGCTCGACGAGTTGGAGCGGGAGCTGTCGTACGGCGATGTCGCCGCGGTCCTCATGGAGCCCGCGCTGACGAACATGGGCATCGTGCTGCCGCTGCCCGGCTATCTCGACGGAGTACGGGAACTCACCCGCCGAAGCGGCGCCCTGCTCATCAACGACGAGACGCACACCATCTCGGCGGGTCCGGGCGGCTGCACGGGCGCATGGGGTCTGGAACCGGACATCGTGACGGTGGGCAAGGCGATCGGCGGCGGAATCCCCATCGGGGCCTACGGGTTGAGCGAGCCGCTCGCGGAGGAGCTGTGGGCACGGCCGGATCTGGATCTGGTGGACACCGGCGGTGTGGGCGGCACGCTCGCCGGCAACGCGCTCTCCCTCGCGGCCGCGCGGGCCACGCTGACCGAGGTGCTCACCCCGGCCGCGTACCAGCACATGTTCGCGCTCGCCGACCGCTACACCGCCGGGGTCGAACGGATCATCCACGGCCATCGGCTGCCCTGGTCGGTGACCCGGCTCGGCGCCCGCGCCGAGTACCGCTTCATGGCGCCGGCGCCGCTGAACGGCACCTCGTCCCAGGGGGCGACCGATGTCGAGCTGGAGGACTTTCTCCATCTCTTCCTGGTGAACCGGGGAGTGCTGCTGACGCCGTTCCACAACATGGCGCTGATGTGCCCGCAGACGTCGGACGCCGATGTGGAGACCCATCTCTCGCTCCTCGACGCCGCGGTAACCGCTCTGGTCGCCTGACCAGTCGGGCAAAGCCCTCCGGTGGTCCGCCCCCGGCTCCTCAGACCGGGGCGGACCGCCCAAAGGGACCACTCACGACCACCGGCCGAGGCATGGAATCACACTCAGGATCAACCGAGCGGCCCGGCGGCACACCCCCCGGCCGCACGTCCGGCGGGGGCACGCCCCCCGTATCCGGACCTCCCGGAGACCGGCCTCCCGCGGCCCCGGGACACGGAGGCGAACGGTACGGAGCCGAACAGCACGAAGGCGAACAGCACAGAGCCGAACAGCACAGGCACGAGCGGCACGCAGACGAACCGCGCGTCCACCCACCACGGACAGGCGAGCCCTTCGTTCCCGGTACCGCCCGGCCGGAGACGGCCCGGCACGAACCTCCCCGGCACGACTCGTCCCGGCCCGACGCGTCGCGACCCGACGTGCCGGGTCCAGATGACGCACCGCCTCCCGAGGCTACTCGGCCGGAGATCATGCGGATCCTCGCCGGGCTGCTGCTGGCGCTCTTCTCCTCGGTGCTCAGCACGATGATCGTCACCAACGCGCTGCCGGCGATCCTGACCGACCTCGGCGGGACCCAGGCCCAGTACACCTGGGTCGTGGCGGCTTCGCTCCTCACCATGACGGTGAGTACGCCGGTGTGGGGCCGCCTCTCCGACCAGTACAGCAAGAAACTCCTGGTGCAGCTCGCGCTCGTGATCTTCGTGACCGGTTCGGCGGGCGCGGCGCTCGCGGAGTCGATGGAACTCCTCATCGCGATGCGGGCGGTCCAGGGCATCGCGATGGGCGGTCTGATGGCGACGAGCCAGGCGGTGATCGGCACGCTCGTCTCTCCGCGCGAACGCGGCCGGTACTCCGGGTACATCGGCGCGGTCCTCGCCGGAGCGACGGTGTGCGGCCCCCTCGTCGGGGGTGTCATCGTGGACGCCGA
This sequence comes from Streptomyces sp. NPDC004838, assembly GCF_053600955.1. Classification (NCBI taxonomy): domain Bacteria; kingdom Bacillati; phylum Actinomycetota; class Actinomycetes; order Kitasatosporales; family Streptomycetaceae; genus Streptomyces; species Streptomyces sp. NPDC004838. Next base: position 200,406 of record NZ_JBSGAW010000008.1, read on the forward strand.
ATGGCTCGGCTGGCGCTGGTGCTTCCTCGTCGTACTTCCGTTCGCGCTGGTCAGCCTGGTGGTCCTGCAACGCCATCTGCGTCTGCCGCCGATCGCCCGACAGGTCAGGACCAACTATCCGGGGGCGTTCCTGATCGCCGTCACCGCCTCGCTCCCCCTGCTCTGGGTGACCTTCGCGGGCGACGCGTTCGCCTGGGCGTCCTGGCAGACCGCCGCCCTCCTGGGCGGCACTCTCGCCGCCGGGACGCTGACGGTGCGGATGGAACGGCGTCACCCCGAACCGGTCGTCTCGCGGACCGCCTTCCGGGACCGCACCACCCGTCTGGTCCTGCTCGGCAGCGCGTCCGTCGGCGTGGTGATGTTCGGCGCGATCCTCTTCCTCGGCCAGTACTTCCAGTTGGCGCTGGGCTACTCGCCGACGACAGCCGGACTGCTCGGCATGCCGATGATGGTCGGCACGCTGATCGGCACGCTGGGGTCCGGGAGCCTGATCACCCGGTCGGGGCGTTGGAAGGCGTTCCTGGTCGGCGGCTCCTGTCTGCTGGTCGCCGGGCTGGCGATGCTCGGCCGGCCCAGCGGCCCCAAGCCGCTCTGGTACGTGCTCGTGGCGACGATCCTGATCGGGCTGGGCATCGGCGCGGTCATGCAGAACTACGTCCTGGTGGCCCAGAATTCCGTCGGTTCCGACCGGGTGGGCTCCGCCACCGCCTCGGTCACCTTCTTCCGGTCGCTGTCCGGGGCCATCGGCGTTTCGCTGCTCGGGGCCGTCATCACCCACCGGGTGAGCGGGTTCGCCGGCGCGGCCGGGGAAGCACAGGGCGGTGCCCGTGTCCCGGATCTCGCTTCTCTCTCCCCCGCGCTGCGGGAGGCCGGCCGGCTCGCGTACTCCGACGCCATCACCACGGTCTTCCTGGTGTCCGCCGTGGTTTCCCTGTTCGGTCTGGCGGCGTCACTGGCCATCCGGGAGACCCCGCTGCGCACCACGGTCCACAAGGAAGATCCTTGAGGACCCGGCGGAGGTCGACACCCTCGACGACCAGGCGTGAACCGGAAGGGCCCACAGGACTGGCCGACAGGACTGGTGGAGCCGACGGGCGGGGTGCCGGGACTTCATAGAGCCCGACGGGCGGCAGGACCGGAAGAACGACACCACCACCGCCGCCTTGGAGCCGTCAGGACGGCACCCGCCGCCGGTCCGGAGCCCCGGCCGACCCGCCGGCGCTCCGGTCCGGACCCGGCGTCTCGTACGCCGGGACCGGACGCGGCGTCTCATACCCGCCGAGGTCTCGTCGTCCGGGACCCGGTTCGCCTCCGGGACGCTCCCGGCGCGGGGCTACGGCCGGATCCCGACCCGTCCGAGTGCCCGAGGACCGCTCCTCAGCGCTTCTCGGGCGTACGCGACGCATAGGCGCGACCGGTGCCCGCGCCGAAGTCCTTGTCGACCTGCGCGTCGAGCGCGGCCTCGATCGCCTCCACCCGTAGCGCGCTGAGGGCGCTCACCGCGTCCCCCGACTCTCCGAGCACCTCTCTGATCCGCCCGACCAGCAGCGCCTCGGCCCGGCGCAGGGTCTCGACGCCGTGGTCCGTGATGGAGAAGACCACCCCGCGTCCGTCTCCGGCCGTGTCACTGCGCTCGATGAGGCCACTCCGCACCATGCCGTTGGTGAGCGCCGAGACCGCGGGCCGGCTCACCGCGGTGTACCGAGCCAGCTCGTACGCCCGCTGCTCTCCGCTCACGGCGCTGTTCAGCGCCCGGTACTGGGCCAGGGTCAACCCGGCCTCCTCGCATGCCTGCTGGGCGATGCGCGCGAGTCGGATCACGGCTCTGATCGAACCGAGCAACTCTGTGTCCGGACTCTTCTCCATCACCTCTCCAGGGTCCGCACCCGGCCATGGGCGGGGGCATCGGCCGAAGCCGCCGGTCCCGACTCCGCCGGGTGCGTTCGGCGAGTACGGCGAGCGGTCTCGCTCCGCCGACCTCGACACGCCAGCCTAGTGCGTCGCGGCACACCACGCCCAGCCCGATCCCAGCCCGGCCCTGGCCAGGCCCGCCCCGCCCCTGGCCGGGCGGCCCGCGGTGCCCGGCGGCTCTCCCGGTGACGCCCGGCCGGTCCCGTGGTCACCGTGGCCGCCTCTGGTCACCGTGCCCCCTCCGGTCACCGGGCCGCCGCCCGCGGTGGTCCGGCTCGGCCATTGGGATGGACGGCCGCCGACCTGCCCGTTCCCATCCATGCATTCACCGGGTCCGCGCTTCCCCGGCGTGTAGGACCACGGACATGACGAACAGAGCGTTCTCCGCCCCGCGCCGGTGGGCCGTCCGGCACGCCGCGTGGCTGCTGCTCGCCTCCTTAGCCGCCCATGGGGTGACCGTGCTCCTCACGCGCCCGGACATACTGGATCTCCAGGTGTACTGGGCCGCCGCCCCGCAGGTGCTGAGGGGGCAGCTCTACGACTTCCGGCTGGTCACCAGCGGCTCGTTCCCGTCGCTCCCGTTCACCTATCCGCCTTTCGCGGCTCTGGTGTTCCTGCCGCTGTCGTACGTGCCCCGAGCCGTCGCGGCCTGCCTGTGGCAGCTGGCCTCGGTCGCCGCCCTCGCGGTGATCGTGGGCTGCTCCGGACGGCTGCTTCCGGGCGGGCGGCTCGACCGGAAGCGGATCATGCTGTGGGTGGCCGTCTGCCTCTGGCTGGAGCCCGTACGTCATACGCTCGATCTCGGGCAGGTCAATCTGGTCCTCGGCGCGCTGGTCCTGTGGGGGCTCACGGCCGCGCGGGAGTCCGTGACCCGAGGGGCGGCGGTCGGAGTGGCCGCCGGGGTGAAGCTGACGCCCGCCGTCACAGGGGCGTATCTGCTGGTCACCCGGCAGTGGCGGGCCGCCGCCTGGGCCTTCGCGGTCTTTCTGGGGACGGTGGCGCTGGCGTGGGCGGTCACCGCACGGGAGTCCGCCCGCTACTGGCACACCCTCGTCATGGACCCGGACCGCATCGGCCGGATCTCCTCCGTACGGAATCAGTCCCTCCGTGGGGCGCTCAGCAGGACCGCCGGCCATGACGTCGGCTTCGGGGCCGCCTGGCTCACGGCGGCCGTCCTGCTGACCGCCCTCATCGCCTACGCCCTCCTGGCGGCCGTCCGCAGCCGGGATCCACTGGGCTCGCTGGTGACCGTGCAGCTCGCCGGACTGCTGCTCTGCCCGATCTCCTGGAGTCACCACTGGGTCTGGTGCGTGCCGGCGATGATCTGGCTGGCGCACGGACCCGGCCGGGGGCGGACGCCGAGCCGGCTCGCGCTGGGGGTGTGGGCCGTCGCCACGGCCGTCCGCGTCGTGCCGGCGCTGACCCGGCTCCAGGACGACCTGCCCGTCGGCGCCGCGTATCCGGCGCACCTCGCCCTGCTGGGGTGGGTCTACGCCTTCTGCTCGGTGCTGACGCTGCTCGCCGTCGGCACGGTCGCGGCCCCGCCGCGTCACGATGCCGACAGCCCGCCGCTGAAGGCCCTTGACCTCAAGCGGACTTGAGTTTCTATGTTCGCCGCATGGACTACTCACACGACGACGCCGGACTCGTACGCCAGCCGATCGGCTACTGGGCCTGGGCCGCCCATGACGCGGTCGTCTCCCATATCCGCGCCCAACTGGCCGAGGTGGGGCTCACCCAGCCCCAGTGGTGGGTGCTCAGCCAGCTCGCCGAATCGCCCGGAGGCCGCGACCGCGACGAGCTGGCCGCGTTCCTCGAGGGGTATCTCGGGGTCGGCACCACGACCATGGAGAAGGAGATCGGGACCCTGGCCGACCGGCGGCTCGTCGCACCCGGCGAGGACGGGCTGCTGCGCAACACCCCGGCGGGAACGGAACTCCAGGCGGAGGCGGCGGCCCGCCAGCGGATCGTACGGGCGGACATCCACGACGGCATCGACGACGCGGAGTACGTCCGTACCCTGAAGGTCCTCCAGCGGATGATCCACAACGTGGGCGGCCGGGCCTGGCACCACTGACGCCGGCGAGGCGCACCATACGCTGCCGAGTGCCGAGAGCCGAGTGCCGGGCCGCGCCCCAGGCGATCGGCCGCGCCCGCAGGCGTTTGCCACGCGCACGCGAGCCGGGGCCGTGGGCTCAGGCGCTGGTGAGCGAGAGCTTGACCGCGAAGCCCAGGAACAGCGCGCCCGCCGCCGAGGTCGCCCCCGCCGACAGCCGCTTACGGCGGCGGAAGGCCGCCGCGAGATGGGTGCCGGTGAATATCAGGAGGGTCAGATAGAGGACGCTCGCCAGCTGCGCCAGCACCCCGAGCACCACGAAGGAGAGCGCGGGATAGGCGTACGCCGGGTCCACGAACTGGACGAAGAAGGCGATAAAAAACAAGATCGCCTTCGGGTTGAACAGACTGATCACCAGCGCCTTGCGGAACGGCCGCTCGGCGGCCTCCGGGGCGGCCTCGCCCGCGGCTCCGGCCAGCTCGCGCCGGGTGCGCCACATCGACCAGGCGGCCCGCAGCATCCCTATCGCCAGCCAGGTCAGATAGCCCGCACCGGCGAACTTCACCAGGCCGAAGAGCAGGTCGTTGGTCTTGAGCAGCGAAGCGACCCCCGCAGCCGACAGCACCATCAGCACCGCGTCGCCGCACCACACCCCGGCGGCGGCCCAGTATCCCGTACGCACACCTCGGCGGGCCGCGACGGAGAGCACGTACAGCGAGTTCGGCCCCGGCAGCAGAATGACCAGGACAAGGCCCACCAGATACGTCGGCAGATCGGTTACACCCAGCATGAGTCAGAGTGTGGCACATGGGTACGACACTTCGCTTTTGCGTTCGCATCCCGGCTGTGAGAACGAGGGCTGAACGGTGAGAACGGGCGGCTGAACCGGACCCGGAAGCGAGCCGGAGCCGCGGCGGGACATAACGGGCCCGACCCCGACCCCAACTCCAACCCCGCCGACGCGGCTCAGAAGACGTCGGTGGGGACGTATGTGCCCCACACCGCCCGCAGCGCGTCGCACACCTCCCCCACCGTCGCCCGCGCCCGCAGCGCGTCCTTCATCGGATAGAGGACGTTCTCCGTGCCCCTCGCCGCCGCGCCGAGCGCCCCCAGGGCGGCGTCCACGGCCGGCTGGTCCCGTTCCCGCCGCAGCCGGGCCAGCCGATCCGCCTGCCGCGCCTCGATCGCCGGGTCGACGCGGAGGGGTTCGTACGGCTCCTCCTCGTCGAGCGTGTAGCGGTTGACTCCGACGACGACCCGCTCGCCGCTGTCGGTCTCCCGCGCGACGCGGTACGCGCTCCGCTCGATCTCGTTCTTCTGGAAGCCCTGCTCGATGGCGCTCACCGCACCGCCCAGGTCCTCGACCCGCCGCATCAGGTCCAGCGCCGCCGCCTCCACGTCGTCCGTCATCCTCTCGACGGCGTAGGAACCGGCGAAGGGGTCGACGGTGGCGGTGACATCCGTCTCGTACGCCAGTACCTGCTGCGTCCGCAGCGCCAGCCGGGCCGACTTCTCCGTGGGCAGGGCGATGGCCTCGTCGAAGGAGTTCGTGTGCAGGGACTGCGTCCCGCCGAGGACCGCCGCGAGGCCCTGGACCGCGACCCGTACGAGATTGACCTCCGGCTGCTGGGCGGTCAGCTGGACGCCCGCGGTCTGGGTGTGGAAGCGGAGCATCAGCGACTTGGGGTCACGGGCCCCGAACTCCTCGCGCATCAGCCGCGCCCAGATCCGCCGGGCGGCCCGGAACTTGGCGACCTCCTCCAGGATCGTCGTCCGCGCGACGAAGAAGAAGGAGAGCCGGGGCGCGAAGTCGTCCACGTCCATGCCGGCCGCCACGGCCGTACGGACGTACTCGACGCCGTCGGCGAGGGTGAAGGCGATCTCCTGCACGGGCGTGGCCCCGGCCTCCGCCATGTGGTAGCCGGAGATGGAGATGCTGTTCCACCTGGGCATCTCGGCCCGGCAGTACCGGAAGGTGTCCGCGACCAGCCGCAACGACGGCTCCGGCGGGAAGATATAGGTGCCGCGGGCGATGTACTCCTTGAGGATGTCGTTCTGGACGGTGCCCGTCAGATGCGTCGCGAGTACGCCCTGCTCCTCGCCGACGAGCTGGTAGAGCAGGAGCAGCAGCGCGGCCGGAGCGTTGATGGTCATCGACGTGGAGACCTCGCCCAGCGGAATTCCGTCGAACAGGACCCGCATGTCGTCGAGGGAGTCGATGGCGACGCCGACCTTGCCCACCTCGCCGTGGGCGATGGGCGCGTCGGAGTCGTGGCCCATCTGGGTGGGCAGGTCGAAGGCGACCGAGAGGCCCGTGGTGCCGTGGGCGATGAGCCGGCGATAGCGGGCGTTGGACTCGGCGGCGGTGCCGAAGCCCGCGTACTGGCGCATCGTCCAGGGGCGGCCGGTGTACATGGAGGGGTGGACACCGCGGGTGAAGGGGTACGCGCCGGGCTCGCCCAGCTTCTGATCCGGGTCCCAGCCCGTCAGCGACCGGGGTCCGTACACCGGTTCGATGGGCACTCCCGATTCGGACTCGCGCGCCGGCATCTCTCCGCCTCCCGATCCGAGCTGTTCACAGAACCGTTCTCAGAACCGTTCTCAGAACTGTTCACAGAGCAGTCCTCTGGGCCTGTCCTCCGGGCTGTTCCCCTGTGCCGCTGTCGCGACTTCTTCCCCATCATGCGGGGGAACTCGCCATCGGGCAGAACGGGAACTCATCTGTTCGGGTACCGGGGATACGCGGGGGGACGAGGATGTGCCACGCCGCCGCGGCGAAACCGCGGGCTGCTCCCCGGAGGGGCGGAGGTCTGTGCGTCCGGCGGAGCGGAAGGGGCGCGGGCGGGACCGGGGGAACGTGTCCCGCCCGCGCCATGTGCGCCCAGCCGCAGGTACGGGGGGAACCCCGGCTTCTGGCGCTGCCGATGACCAGTCGGCTCACTTTCTACTGCGCCGGACGGCCCAGAAACGTCACACCCCATGGCCGCGAAGTTTGTTTTCGCTGGTGAGGCCGGTCAGACGAGCCTGTGGGCGCGGGTAGACCAATCGTCGGGCGAGAGTGCGGGGGCTACTGCCCCGACATCTGCGGCTGGCGGTCCGCGCCGCGCGAGCCCTCGCGGTGCTTGTGGCTTCCGCCGCCCGTGGTGTCACCGCCGCTGCCGGCGAAATCGCCGTTGCCGGCATCGTCGCCGCCACCGGATTCACTCGCCTCGGCCTCGGCCTCGGTCCCCGTGCCGGAGCCGGTGCCGGAGCCGGTGCCGCGCAGCATCCGGTCGCAGAATTCACGGATCCGGGCCGGGCCCTTCGCGGCCTGCTCCAGGAACTTCCTGCTCTCGGCGTCGATGGTTCCGTCGCGGTAGTCCTCGCAGGCTTTGACCGTCTTGAGATGACGGTCGGTCTTCCGCTTGCCCTGCTTGCCCTGCTGACCCTTCTTCTTCCCCTTGCCGGGCCCCTCGGCCTCGCCGGTGGCGATGGCCGGTGGATCGGTGTCGCTGCTCTCGCTGCCGGGGTCGCCGGTCGCCGAGGGGGTGCCGACCGTGCCGGCCGGACCGGACGGCTGCGGCGGAACCGCCTTCCGGTTCCTGGGCGACTCGGTGACCAGGGGATCCGGGGTCGGCGCCGAGACCGAACTGACGGGTCCCGGAGTGCCGTCGAAGGGCGAGGGAAGAAAACCGGTGCCGGACGCGACCGCGACACCGCCGAAGGCGAATCCGGCCACGGCGGCGGCGACGCCGAAGCGGACCGGCAGGCCCAGCCGGGTGCGGAACGGAGAGCGGGGCCGGGGAGCGATCCGTACCATTCCGAGGCTCTGGCCCCCGGTCGCGGCCTCCGCCCTGACCTTGCGGAAGGCGGCCAGGGCAGCGGCCTCACCGGGCATCTCGCCGGCGCCGTCATCGGGGTGAGTGCGCAACTGCGGGCGGGCGGCGGCGTACAGCGCCTGATTCAGTCGTGCGACCTGGATACGCGCGCGTTCATCGAGGGCTTCGACGGGTTCACCGCGCAACAGTCGTTCCGCTGTCTCCTTGTCAAGCCACTCGTACCGCTCGTTGGCCATCACATGTCCTTCTGCGTACGCAGCCGTGATTGCGTCACACCGGCCGACGCGGTAGAACCCGGCCCCGGACCGCGCTGCGGTGGTACTCCGTTCAGATCCGTGCCGTGATCGGCGGGTCCGGCGGCCGGGTCGCCGGCGTGCGCGGCGCTGTCAGGGGTCCGCGCGTCCACCGGGTCGGCGCCGTCCGAACCGTACGCCCCCGGACGCGCCTGCGCATACTCGGGGCCACGGCGCCCGTCGACCGGAGGGCCGTAGGGCGGCCGCGGCCGGCGTTCCGGCGAGACTCCGGCCCGCGCGGCGGGAACTGACGCCGCCACGCCGTCGGCGCTCAGCAGCTCGGCGAGCCGCTTCAGACCGCGGTGGGCGGCGGTGCGTACGGCTCCGGGGCGCTTGCCGAGCGTCTGGGCCGCGCTCTTGGCGTCGAGGCCGACCACGACCCGGAGCACGACCGCTTCGGCCTGGTCCTGCGGCAACTGGGCGATGAGGGCCATGGTGTCGCCGGTGGCGAGCGATTCCATCGCCTCGCCCGCGGTGTCCGAATCGGCGGGCCTTCCGGTCAGTTCGGTCTCGTCCCCGCCGACGGCGGGGCGTCGGCCCCGCATCCGGATGTGATCGAACGCGCGGTTGCGGGCGATGCGCGCGGCCCAGCCGCGGAAGCGGTCCGCGTCGCCGGTGAACCGGTCGAGGTCCCTGGCTATCTGGAGCCACGCCTCGGAGGCGACGTCCTCGGCATCCGGTTCGCCGACGAGAGTCCGTACATAGCCGAGCAGTCGCGGGTGCACCGCGCGGTACACAGTACGGAAGGCGCCTTCGTCCCCGTCCTGCGCCGCAAGCACCGCGGTGGTCAGCTCCGCGTCGTCCCCCAGCACTACCTCTACCTGTTCGAAATCGCAGCTGGTCACCACTGGATCAACCTGCGCCCTGAGTACGCGAGTCAGCACGCTACGTCGTCCCCAGGGGCTACGTCCATGGCTTGTACAACTTGCAACAATATGCCGGAACAGTCGCCCCGGCGGGGCTGTGACAGAAATCGCCCGCCCGGCGCTGAGTGAAGTACGGGGGCGCCCAGCGGCCCCGGCGAACGACGACCGGGGCCTCTCCTGTGGGGGGTGGCGGCCCCGGTCGTCCTTCCATCCACCGCTCCGGCCACCGAGCCGACCGCTGCCCCCGGCCCCTTTCCCCCTTTACCTCCCGTCCCCGTTCCCACTTCCGATCCCGCTCTCGCGGTGAGTACGGCAGTGGCGCACAGATGAGGGCGCATCAGGATCTCGTGCGTGTCCCTCACACCGGGTCCTCCCGCTCCAGGGGTGGACTTTCCGGTCATTTCACCTGACATCGGGGCAGCTGCTCTCGGGCCGGTTCTTCGGGACAGTCGTTCAGAGCATGTGTTCGGGGCGGGCGTTCGGGACGGGTACGGGGATCGAGTGCCGAGATCGGGCAGAGACGGCGGCGCGCGGGGACCACTTCAGCGCTTGACGCGGGCCCGCCGGGAGACGACCGCGCGCAGCACCCGCCGCCCCTCGATCGAGACGGCCAGCGCCTGCCTCAGCCCCGCTCCGCCCTCCCCCTCCGCGACGATCTCCAGAACCCGGATCTGTCGCCGAAGCTCCCCGGTGACGAGCGGCCCCGCGCCCTCGGGCTCGCCCTCGCGGCAGCTCTTGAGGAGACCGGCGTCGTCGACGGGCTCCGACGCGGCGCCTCCGGGCGGCGGGAGGGGGCGGATGTCGAAGCGGTGGTGGAGTTCGAGAGCGGCCATGGAGCAGTCGTCCGCCCAGGCGCGGAGCGGGTCCGTCGTCCACTCGGCGGGCGCGGCCACGAGCATCTGCCGTACGACGGCGGCGGCGTCATCGGCGGCGTCATCGGTGGGCGGGCTCTCCAGCGCGTCCCTGACCTTCACCAGCCCCGTGGACCACTCCTCCGCCCCGTCCGCCAGATCCGCCCACAACGGACGCAGCACCTCCGTGTCGGAGGTGAGCAGCGGCAGACAGCGTTCCAGGCATGCGAGCCCGCTCGCCGCCAGGCCACGCTCATCCGATTGCGCGATCAGTTCCCTCAGGCATTTCGACGCCATCGGACGCCTCCCATCGCGGACGCAGCACGTCACTCCACACTTCACTGCACGTGCGAACCAGCGGGCCTCCTGGCGCATTTGCATCAGCCGGAAGGTCGCTTGGCGCAAAGTACCCCTTCCAGGGCATGCGCCGCCACGATTCCGCGAAGCTGGGCGATATCGCTTTTCGTTCATCAATTGAGCGCACATCGCACACACTTGTGCCATCCCTCTGTTACATTCGGGCCACCCGGAACGTGGCTTGCGGAGCCCTTGTGGTTTCCGCTCGAGCCCCGGGCAACGCGGTGTGAGCCCGCACACCCCCGGGCGGGCTCACACCTGCGGCCTACCAGATCTCTCCGGCCCGCTTGGCGTCCTGCATGCGTGTGATGGCGCGTACGACGCCGATCGCGAGGACAGCGGCCACGATGTCGACCGCGTAGACGACGGTGGTCAGGACCGTGATCCTGGGATTCGCCCAGCTGAGGGCCGGCACCAGAACCAGCCAGGGGACCCATGCCACGCCCCAGAGGTCGAGCACCGTACGACGCCGCCTCCCCTGCCCCGGAACCGGATCGCCGGCGCTCGCCGTCCAGAGGTCACCGGCGACCATGCGCGGAATGAAGAGATTGCCGACCGGAAGGAACCAGCCACCGAGCGCCCAGCCCACCGACCACCGCTGGAGCTCCGGTGCGAACACCTGGGCGTTGCGCCGGACCATGTGGAACCAGACGAGGAAGAGCACCACGACCAGCAGGCTCGCCATCGTCCGCGTCAGCGCCAGGATGGTTCCGAGTTCCCTTTCGGGCCCCGGGTCCTGCCGGCCGTCGACCGTCAGAATGACGGCGCCGGTGACGAGCGAGGCCGTCTCCACGGCGATCAGCGCCACCAAATGCCCCACCAGGGCGCGCGAGCAGGGGACCGGTGACATCAATCGGGCGCCGGGCTTCCTCCAGACGAAGGGCCAGCCGATCTCCGGGGTGGGAGCACCGGTCGCCGTCGGCCCGGTCGCGGCCGGGCCCGGACCGGAACCGGAACGCGAAACGGAACCCATACCAGAGCCCGTACCGGAGTCCGTACCAGAACCCGTGCCGGGGTCCTGAACGGAGTCCGGACCAGAATCCGTGCCGGAGTCCGGACCGGGGTCCCGACCGGAGCCTGGCCCTTCGTCGGAGACCCCGGCCGCGCACCTGGCGCAGAGCCCTGCCTCCGTCGTCGCCTTCGCTGTGGTCGTCGTACCGCACATGGAGCAGACCATGGCGAGCCCCCCTGGTGCGGGCACCGCCACAGCGCCCGCGGATCGGCCTGCGAACCGCGCGTCCGCCCGCGGAAGATACGCCCGCGGGCCGACCCCGTCCAGGGTGCGCGCACCACTCGGTCCGCCGGGCGGGCCGGGCGCACCACTCGGTCCGCCCGGCCCGTCCGGATCGCTCCGCCCACCCTTTCACGGGATCACCCGTTCACGGGATCCCCGGTCCGCGGAATCACCGGCTCACCACTCAGCCGAGCCGCCCCGCCAGGTTCTGGAAGTCCTGCCAGCTACGGGCGGGCACGCGCGGGTCCCATACCTTCTGGGCCGTCGCCCGCAGGGGCATGGCGATGCCGCGCGCGACCTGGTCCGGTGTCTGGGCCTGCGGCAGATCGCCCCAGACGGCCAGCCGGCCGCCCAGGATCTGGCTCGAGTACTTCCGCGCGACGGGAGCCGTGCCGCGGAGCACCAACGGGGTCCACTCCTCGTAGATACGGCGGCCGGTCGGATAGATGAAGTTGTTGGGCTGGCCCAGGACGTAGTAGAGGTACTCGTCGTTGACGTTCACGACCTTGCGGCCCTCGGCGAGGTACTCCTGTGGTGGGCGGGCCCCGATCTCCCTGCCCGTCCAGTACTCGACCTGGATGTCCTTGTCGACGGTGACCACGCCGCCCCGGAAGAAGCCGTCGTTCCACGCCTTCAGCGTTCTGCCCAGGGGGCGGAGCACGGCCGCGCGGTCGTTCACCCAGGCCGTCGCCAGGTCCTGGATGCGGCCCTGGGGCCCGTACTTCTGCCGGGCGAGTGCGGCGAGCCCCGGGAAGGACGCCTCCGGGTTCTTCCTGGTCAGGGCCTGGTACTCGTCGCCTCCGAGATGCCAGTACACCCCGTGGAACAGATCCGCGTACTCGCGCAGCAGTTCGTCCACGAGCCGCGCGGACGCGGGATTGCCGATGTCGATGGCCCCGCGCACCGGCCGGCCCGACGCGTCCTTCAGCTGGAGTTCCGGGTGGGGGGCGAGCACCGCGCCCAGATGACCGGGTGAGTCGATCTCCGGGATGACGGTGATGTGGAGGGAGTCGGCGAGCGCGAGGACGCGCCGGACCTCGGCCTTGGTCAGATGCTCGCTCGAGACGATCTCCGGGTGGGTCGACGACTCGATGCGGAAGCCCTGGTCGTCCGAGAAGTGGAGGCCCAACTGGTTGAGCTTGAGATCGGCCATCTCGCGGAGCCGGTCCTCCAGCCAGGCGGCGGTGTAGTACTTGCGGGCGATGTCGACCATCAGTCCGCGCTGCGGCCGGTCGGGAGCGTCCTTGACGAGTCCTTCCGGCATCGCGCCGCCGGAGCGCACGGCCTGTTTGAGCGTACGGGTGCCGTAGAAGACGCCCGCCTCGGCCGGACCCGCGATCCGGACCCGGTTCCCGGCGGTGCGGACGGTGTACGACTCGGGGCCGCCGGCCTGGGTACGGTCGAGCACCAGTTCCACATCGCCCTCGCGGACCGGGACGACGCCCCGGTAGGCGATCTTCAGCTCCCCGGCGAGCAGCTTCCCCTCGTCCGCGAGCGCCTCGCTGCCCTTGGCGACGGTGACTCCGGTACCGGGGCCCGGCCGCCAGCCGGGGCCGCGGGCGGGCTCATGGGTGCGGACGGCGGGGATCGTCGCCGGCGCGGTGGAGAGGGGATACGTCATGGACGGCGAAGGGCTCGCGGTCCGGGCGGAGGTGACGGACGTGGCGGAGCGCGAACCGCCGGATCCGGTGCCGGAGCCCGACGAACAGGCGGTGAGGGTCAGCGGCAGGGCTATCGACAGGGCCGCGCCGACGGCTCCGATCGCGCCGGGCCACCGACCCCGCCCGTAACCGCGCCGCCGCCCGAATCCGGCACATCGCCTGAATCCGGCACATCGCCCAGAGCCGGGTCCCTGCCCCGGTCCCTGCCCGGGTCCCTGCCCCGGTCCCTGCCCGGGTCCCTGCCCGGATCGCCGCTCGGACCGCCGCTCGGCCCCGCTTCCCGGATCGCCTCCGACATCTACGACTTCTCTGACTTCTCTCGCTTCTCTGACATCTATGGCATCTCCGGCATCGCCGACGCCCTTGGGCCCTCTTCCACGGCCCTTCCCAAGGCCCCTTCCGGGACCGCGCGCTGAGTGGCACATCACTCGGATACCTCCCGTTTGTGGGTCAACCCCCGCGAAGTGCCCCCTACGCCGTCTATCACATGAGCTGAAACTCTCCCGTCCGGGTGAAAATCGCGCATCCGTCGGACAGCCCATCGCACACATCGATAGCGTTACGTCTCACTCACCTCTCCCTTCCCAGCGGTACCGCTGTCCTGTTTCGAGGAGCCCACGCTGTCCAGCGATTCCCCTGACGGCCTCCCGAAGCGACCGCCGACGACACGTCTCGGCGAGGCCGGTCCGGCCGGTTCGGCGTTAATCGCCCGGAACCAGACTCGGACACCGGAGCGGCCCCAGCTACCCGTGCAGCGCGCGAGCGGGACCGCCGGACTGGAGCGTTTCAACACCGCTCCCGCCGAAACCGCGGTCGCCACCCTCCTCGCGTGCTGCGGCAGCCCCCGCTGGGCCGAGCGGGTGGCCGCCCACCGCCCGTACCCCGATCTCGACGCGCTGCTCGCCGCCGCCGACGAGGCCGGCTACGACCTCGCCCCCGACGATGTGAGCGAGGCCCTGGCCGACGAGTACCCGGCCGGACCGCTGCCCGACGCGCCGCAGGCCGCCCACACCGCGCTCGCCGCCGCCCACGCCGCATACGAAAGTAAGTTCGGACACTCGTTCGTGATCTGCCTCGACGGCTACCGACCCGAGGAGTACCTCGACGAGGTGCTCGCCGGCATCCGTAAGCGACTCGCCCACGATCCCGACCACGAACGGGCCGTATCCGCCGATGAGCTGCGGGGACTCGCCCGCGCCCGGCTCAGGCACGCGGTCTCCGGGCATCCGGAACCGGACGGTGCGGACGCGCCGGGGCGGGCGGAAACCGGTCAATCTCACACGGGGCCGATTCCGCATGTCCCAGGGCTTCCGGATAGCCCGTCCGAGGCTGTTTGATTGCCTGTTTGATCACACCTGCGGACCCCGCGCGAACGAACCGACAAGTCGTCGCTACGATGGCCGGGGCCGGTGGACCGTACCCGGCCGGGCCAGACCGACAACCCGCTGTACTTCCTAGTAAGAGGATGGCGGCAGGCCCCAGTCCCTGCTCCCGGAGGGTTCTTCCGTGCCGGCTGGAACGCTGTACCGCGGCCGGGAAGGAATGTGGTCCTGGGTGGCTCACCGAGTCACCGGCGTCCTCATCTTCTTCTTCCTGTTCGTCCATGTCCTGGACACCGCTCTCGTCCGCGTCTCACCAGAGGACTACGACAAAGTCGTGGCCGTCTACAAGACGCCGATCGTCGCGCTTCTCGAATACGGCCTGGTGGCCGCGGTTCTCTTCCACGCCCTGAACGGGCTGCGCGTCATCGCCGTGGACTTCTGGTCCAAGGGCCCGCGCTACCAGAAGCAGATGCTCTGGTCCGTGATGGGTATCTGGATCGTGCTGATGGCGGGTGCCCTGTACCCCGTCCTCGGACACGCCTTTCGTGAAGTCTTCGGGAGCTGACGCCGGACATGTCTTCTGACACCTCTTCCGCGATCGGTCCCGTCGAGGGCGCGGCGCTCTACGACGTGGACAATCCGGCCCCGCTGATCGAGGCCCCCCGCAAGCGCACCGGGAAGACCCCGCGCTCCACCCGCGGCAACTTCGAGATGGCCGCATGGCTCTTCATGCGCCTGTCCGGCGTGGTGCTGGTCGTCCTGGTCATCGGCCATCTCCTGATCCAGCTCGTGCTGGACGGCGGCGTCTCCAAGATCGGCTTCGCGTTCGTCGCGGGCCGCTGGGCGTCCCCGTTCTGGCAGACCTGGGATCTGCTGATGCTCTGGCTCGCCATGCTGCACGGCGCCAACGGCCTGCGTACCGTCATCAACGACTACGCCGAGCGCCCGAACACGCGCCTGTGGCTCAAGGGCCTGCTGTACACCGCCACGGTGTTCACCATCCTGCTGGGCACGCTGGTGATCTTCACCTTCGACCCGAACATCCGCTAGAGCCGGGGCTGACGACACCTCATGAAGATCCACAAGTACGACACCGTCATCGTCGGCGCGGGCGGCGCGGGCATGCGCGCGGCCATCGAGGCCACCAAGCGCAGCCGTACCGCCGTGCTGACGAAGCTCTACCCCACCCGCTCCCACACGGGCGCGGCGCAGGGCGGCATGGCCGCCGCGCTCGCCAATGTCGAGGAGGACAACTGGGAGTGGCACACCTTCGACACGATCAAGGGCGGTGACTACCTGGTCGACCAGGACGCCGCCGAGATCCTGGCGAAGGAGGCCATCGACGCCGTCCTCGACCTGGAGAAGATGGGCCTGCCATTCAACCGGACCCCGGACGGCACGATCGACCAGCGCCGGTTCGGCGGGCACTCCCGCAACCACGGCGAGGCCCCGGTGCGCCGGTCCTGCTACGCCGCGGACCGCACCGGTCACATGATCCTCCAGACGCTGTACCAGAACTGCGTGAAGGAGGGCGTCGAGTTCTTCAACGAGTTCTACGTCCTCGACCAGCTGATCACCGAGGTCGACGGCGTCCGCAAGTCCGCCGGAGTGGTCGCGTACGAGCTGGCCACCGGCGAGATCCACGTCTTCCAGGCGAAGGCGGTCGTCTACGCCTCCGGCGGCACCGGCAAGTTCTTCAAGGTGACCTCCAACGCGCACACCCTCACCGGCGACGGCCAGGCGGCCTGCTACCGGCGTGGGCTGCCGCTGGAGGACATGGAGTTCTTCCAGTTCCACCCGACGGGCATCTGGCGGATGGGCATCCTGCTCACGGAGGGCGCCCGCGGTGAGGGCGGCATCCTGCGCAACAAGGACGGCGAGCGCTTCATGGAGAAGTACGCGCCCGTCATGAAGGACCTGGCCTCGCGTGACGTGGTGTCCCGCTCCATCTACACCGAGATCCGCGAAGGCCGCGGCTGCGGTCCCGAGGGCGACCACGTCTACCTCGACCTGACCCACCTGCCCCCGGAGCAGCTCGACGCGAAGCTCCCGGACATCACCGAGTTCGCGCGTACGTACCTCGGCATCGAGCCCTACACGGACCCGATCCCGATCCAGCCGACCGCGCACTACGCGATGGGCGGCATCCCGACGAACGTCCAGGGT
Source organism: Streptomyces sp. NPDC004838 (assembly GCF_053600955.1). Taxonomy (NCBI): domain Bacteria; kingdom Bacillati; phylum Actinomycetota; class Actinomycetes; order Kitasatosporales; family Streptomycetaceae; genus Streptomyces; species Streptomyces sp. NPDC004838. The sequence continues at coordinate 216,941 of NZ_JBSGAW010000008.1, forward strand.
GAGGTCCTCCTCGACAACACCACCGTCGTTCCGGGTCTCTACGCGGCCGGCGAGGTCGCGTGCGTATCGGTGCACGGAGCCAACCGGCTGGGCACCAACTCGCTGCTCGACATCAATGTCTTCGGCCGCCGCTCCGGCATCGCCGCGGCCGAGTACTCCGCCGCGAACGACTTCGTCGACCTCCCGGAGAACCCGGAGTCCCTGGTCGTCGAGCAGGTGGAGCGGCTGCGGAACTCCACCGGCAACGAGCGGGTCGCGGAGATCCGCCGTGAGCTGCAGGAGACCATGGACGCGAATGTCATGGTGTTCCGCACCGAGCAGACCATCAAGACGGCGGTCGAGAAGATCGCCGAGCTGCGTGCCCGCTACAAGAACGTGTCCGTCCAGGACAAGGGCAAGCGGTTCAACACGGATCTGCTGGAGGCGATCGAGCTGGGCAACCTGCTCGATCTCGCCGAGGTCATGGCCGTCTCCGCGCTGGCCCGCAAGGAGTCCCGCGGCGGTCACTACCGCGAGGACTACCCGAACCGCGACGACGTCAACTTCATGCGCCACACCATGGCGTATCGCGAGGTCGGCGACGACGGCTCCGAGACCATCCGTCTCGACTACAAGCCGGTCGTCCAGACCCGCTACCAGCCGATGGAGCGTAAGTACTGATGGCTACCCCTGTCATGGACAAGGTCGAGGCTGAATCAGCCGCCTCGCCGTACATCACGGTCACCTTCCGGATCCGCCGCTTCAACCCGGAGGTCTCCGAGCACGCGGTCTGGGAGGACTTCCCGATCCAGATCGACCCGAAGGAGCGGGTGCTCGACGGCCTTCACAAGATCAAGTGGGATGTCGACGGCACTCTGACGTTCCGCAGGTCGTGCGCGCACGGCATCTGCGGCTCGGACGCGATGCGGATCAACGGCAAGAACAGGCTCGCCTGCAAGACGCTGATCAAGGACCTCAATCCCGAGAAGCCGATCACGATCGAGCCCATCAAGGGCCTGACGGTCCTCAAGGACCTGGTCGTGGACATGGAGCCGTTCTTCCAGGCGTACCGGGACGTCATGCCGTTCCTGGTCACCAAGGGGAACGAGCCGACGCGTGAGCGGCTGCAGTCCGCCGAGGACCGTGAGCGTTTCGACGACACCACCAAGTGCATCCTGTGCGCCGCGTGCACCTCGTCGTGCCCGGTGTTCTGGAACGACGGCCAGTACTTCGGTCCGGCGGCGATCGTCAACGCCCACCGCTTCATCTTCGACTCGCGCGACGAGGCCGGGGAGCAGCGGCTGGAGATCCTGAACGACAAGGACGGCGTGTGGCGTTGCCGTACGACGTTCAACTGCACGGACGCCTGCCCGCGAGGCATCGAGGTCACCAAGGCGATCCAGGAAGTCAAGCGCGCCCTGATCACGCGCCGTTTCTGACGGCCTGTCCGCCGTACGGAGACTCTCCCGGAGGGCTCCGCGTCCCGCTCGTGGGCGCGGAGCCCTCCGGCGTATCTCGCGACGGGCTTCTCCTCGCGCGGCGATTCCTGGCAGGATTTAGGTGCCTGTGAGTTGACTTGGTGAAAGCGGGGAGCCTGAAGATGACCGAGCCGAATCCTTACGCGGCGGACGGACAGCCCGAGTACCAGTGGGGTCCCGACACTCCTCCGGGCACGCCGGCCTACGGATACCCCGCGGCGGGGTACGGCTATCCGAACCAGCCTCCGGGGTACGCCCAGACGCAGCCCAGCGGTGTGCCGGTGCCGATGCCCACGCCGCCGATGGGGGCGACGCCGCTGGTGGCGATCGGCGACATCGTGGTGATGCAGGACACGATCGTCACTCCCGCCGGAACGATGCCGCTCAAGGGCGCCGTGTGGAACGCGACGGACATGTCCCGGCACGAGGAGAAGATCCCGACGCACGCGATCGTGCTGGCGGTCGTCTTCTTCGTCTTCTGTCTGCTGGGGCTGCTCTTCCTGCTGATGAAGGAGCACCAGACCACGGGCTTCATCCAGGTCACCGTCACCAGTGGCGGCAGGCATCACTCGACGATGATCCCGGCGCAGAACCCGATGACGTTCCAGCAGGTCATGGGCCAGGTGAACTACGCGCGGTCGATCAGCGCGATGTGACGCAGCAGCAGGCCGGTGATCTCGTCCGGGCGTTCCAGGCTCGGGAGGTGGCCGGCCCACGGCAGTTCCCGGTGACGGGCCGTGGGCAGCAGGTCCGCGAGCCGGGCCGCTGACCGCCGGAAGTCGGGCATGTCGTGGGCGCCGGAGACGACGAGGGCGGGGGCTGTCACTGCGCGCAGCGCCGTCGGGTCGAAGTCTCCGGTGCCCTCGTATCCGTGGTCGTCGGCCGAGAGCTGCAGTTCGTAGGCTTCGAGCTGCATCCGGGTGACGGCGGCCAGGGTGGCCGGGTCGGCCTCGGGGCCGAGCCAGGTACGGGCGCTGAACGCCGCGGCGTCCGCCACGTCGCCGTCCTCGACGAGTTCCACCTCCCGCCGCTCGAAGGCGGCGACCTCCTCGCTCTCCTCCTGGCCGGGCAGTCCGGCGCAGAGCAGCGCCAGCGCGCTCACGCGCGTGGGGTCGCGTGCCGCGATCTCCAGGGCGATCCGTCCCCCGTACGACGAGCCGACCAGGGCCGCGCGTTCGATGCCGAGGGCGTCCATCAGGGCGATCACGTCGTCGGCGTCGCGGTAGGGCACGTTTGACGGCGGTGTGCCGCCGAAGGCCCTGAAGTCCGCGCGCACCACCCGGTGTCCGGCGTCGGCGAGGGCGTGCCACTGGGGTTCCCACATACGGCGGTCGCAGACCGTGGAGTGCAGGAGGACGACGTCCGGGGCCGTCGAGCCCGCGTCGCCGGTCATGTCATGAGCGAGGGTCATCCGGTGGAGCCTACTGCGGCGACCGGCGGTTCGGCTTCCGGATTCGCCGCCTCCGCGGCTCCTCCCGTCGCACCGGCTCCGCTCTCCCCGTGTGCTGTCCCCAAGGCTGTCACGCCGCCGCCCCAACACCTCTTCCGGAACCTCTCGTTCCGCGTTGAACGTGTTCAAAAAACGCGCTACATTCCTCCCATCGGATCTTTTGAACACGTTCAGAAAGGTCGGGGGAATGGACCTCAATGTTCTCGGCTACGTCATCTACCTGCTGATCAGCGTGGCGTTGACCGTCTGGGTGGCCCGTACGCTGAGCCGCAACGGCCGGATCTTCCTCTCCGATGTGATGCACGGGAACGAGAAGCTGGCCGATGCCGTGAACCACCTCCTGGTGGTCGGCTTCTATCTGGTGAACCTGGGCTTCGTCGCTCTCTATCTGCGGGTCGCGAAGACCGTGGAGGACACGCGCGGACTCTTCGACTCGCTCTCGCTGAAGCTCGGAGTGGTGCTGCTCGTCCTCGGGCTGATGCACCTCACCAACGTCTACGTCCTCAACAAGATCCGCAGGCGTGGCGTGATGGAGCGCGAGCAGGTGCCGCCGGTGGCCCCGCAGGGCTGGACCTCGCCGCCCACCGCGCCGCAGGGCTGGACCCCGCCGACCGTGCCGCCGGCCGCACCGCCGGCCGGGGTGTGAGCCCCGATGGCCGCCCCGGTCCGCCACGCGGGCATCCCGGTCGCCCGGCTCACCGTCCTCTACGACGCGCAGTGCTCCCTCTGCGACCATCTGCGGCAGTGGCTGGGCCGTCAGCGCCAGCTCGTACCCCTGGATCTGGTCCCCGCCGCGTCGCACGAGGCACGGCGCCGATACCCGGACCTCGACCACACCCGTACGCTCAAGGAGATCACCGTCATCGGGGACCGGGGCCAGATCTTCGCCGGGGCGGCGGCCTGGATCGTCTGTCTGTGGGCGCTGGCGGATCACCGGCCGAAGGCCCACTGGCTCTCCACCCCGGCAGGCGCCCCCTTCGTCCGCGCCACGATGCTCGCGGCGGCCAAGTACCGCGAGGCGACCTCGGCGGGGGCTGCGGCGGGGGCAGGGGCGGCGGCCGGCACTCCCTGTGACGACCGCTGCGAACTCCCCCACTAGGCTCGGTCACCGTGACTGACGCGAAGGCCCCGGCCGGTGTGAACGCCCCGATGAGCACCCCGAGAAGCACTCCCGAGAGCACCTCGAAGAGCGAGCAGACCCGCACGCTCATCCTCGAAACCGCGCTCCGGCTCTTCCAGGAGCGCGGTTACGACAAGACGACCATGCGGGCCATCGCCACGGAGGCGGGGGTCTCGGTGGGGAACGCGTACTACTACTTCGCCTCCAAGGAACATCTCGTCCAGGGGTTCTACGACCGGATCGCCGCCGAGCACCGGGCGGCGGTCCGGCCCCTCCTGGAGACGGAGACCGATCTCGGGGCGCGGCTGGCGGGGGTGCTGAACGCCTGGCTGGACATCGCCGAGCCGTACCACGAATTCGCGGCCCAGTTCTTCAAGAACGCGGCCGACCCGGAGAGCCCCCTCAGCCCCTTCTCGACCGAGTCGGAGCCCGCCCGCGAGGAGGCCATCCAGGTCCACCGGGAGGCCCTGGCGGGTGCGAAGACCAAGGTGCCGGCCGAACTGGCCGACTCCCTCCCGGAGCTGCTGTGGCTCTCCCAGATGGGGCTCGTCCTCTACTGGGTCTTCGACCGCTCCGAAGGCCGTCAGCGCAGCCGCCGACTGGCCGAGCAGGGCGCCCGGCTGACCACCCGCGGCATCGTCCTCTCCCGGTTCCGGGTGCTGCGGCCGCTCGTCCACGATGTGCACGAGCTGCTGACGGACCTGCTGCCGGGCACGGCCCAGACGGTGGCCGCCCGCAAGTCCGCGGCGGGCCGGCGAGGGCCGGCCGCCACCGCGCGCGGGCGGCGGACCGCGTCCGTATCGAAGACGACCGCGTCCGAACCGAAGGCGTAGGAGCGCCCCGGGCTCTGCGCGCTGTGCCCTGTGCGCCGGAGTGTTCCCACGGGGGAGCGCCCCGACGCCCAAGGCCGGCGCTCCGGGGCGCTCCCCGCAACACGCCCTACCGGCCGACTCCCGCGTCCGCCAGGACCACGTCGTGGACCAGCGGATCGTCGCCGATCAGGACGTGGCGGGACCGGGGTTCCCGCCCGGGGACCGCCGCGGTCAGCAGATACGCGCCGCCCTCCGGGGCGGAGAGGACGTACGAGCCGTCGGCCGCCGACTCCACCCGGTCCACCTCATGGCCCTCCGGTGAGACGAGAGCGAGGACCGCGTCCGCGACCGGCTCCCCCTCGCCCGTACGGACGAAGCCGTACACGGTCGACCCGCGGGGGCTCGAAGCCGTCGGGGAAGCCCCGGTGAGCGGCCCCTCCCCCGATGCGCCGGACTCCCCGGACTCGTTGGACTGCTTGGACGCCTTGTGTTCCGCGGCCTCCGTTGGCTCCTTGGGTTCGACCGCGAAATGCGGCAGCCGCTTCTCCAGCCCGGCGGGCAGCCACCAGTTGGACCGCCCCAGCAGGAACATCGCGGCCGGGACCAGCGCCGTACGCAGAATGAACGCGTCCAGCGCCACCGCGGCGGCGAGGCCGACCCCCGCCATCGCGGCCTCCAACTCGCCGCTGAGGACGAACGCGCCGAAGACGCAGATCATGATGAGGGCCGCGCTGTTGATGACCCGGCTGGTCTCGGTGAGGCCGACCCGTACCGCTCGCGCGTTGTCCCGCGTGTGCACCCACTCCTCGTGCATACGGCTCACCAGGAAGACCTGATAGTCCATCGAGAGCCCGAAGAGCAGCGACAACATGATGACCGGCAGGAACGCGGTGATCGGGCCCTCCTTGCCGATGCCGATCAGCTCCGTTCCCCAGCCCCACTGGAAGATCGCCACCATGAGGCCGAAGGAGGCCGCCGCCGCGATCAGATTCATCAGGGCGGCCGTCAGCGGCACCACCAGTGACCGGAACGCGACCAGCAGCAGGACGAAGCCCAGCGCGATGATCGTGCCGACGAAGTACGGCATCCGGTCGCCGGTCACCTCCGCGAAGTCCTTGAAGACCGCCGTCACTCCGCCGACGTGGACGCTCTCGCCGGACTCCGCGATGACGTCGTCGCGGAGGATGTCGATGAGCCGGTCCGTCTCCTCGGACTGCGGCGAGGTCGCCGGGACGACGTTGATCACCGTGAGACCGGATTCGGGCGGCAGCGGCATCATGGCCGCCTGGACGACGCCCTCGGTCTGTCGCACCCGCTCCACCAGCGCGGTCGCGGCGGCGGGTTCGATCCCCTCCCCGACGAGTTGCAGCGGTCCGTTGAAGCCGGGTCCGAAGCCGTCGGCGAGCAGGTCGTACGCCTGCCGGGTGGTCGAGTCCTCCGCGTGGTTGCCCTGGTCGGTGGCGCCGAGCCGCAGCGACAGCACCGGAATCGCCAGGACCGCCATCACCACGATCGCGATCAGGCCGACGGCCTTGGGCCGCTTCTGCACGAAGGCGGCCCAGCGGACGGCGGCGCCCTTCGACTCGGTGGGCTCGGGCCCCTTCTCGGCCAGCCGCCGCCGCTGCCGCCTGCTGAGCACCCGAGTGCCGAGGAAGCCGAGCAGCGCGGGCAGCAGGGTCACGGCGGCCAGCACGCTCAGTACGACGGTGAGGGAGGTGGCGATGACGACGCCGTCGAGAAAGCGGAGATTCGTCACCAGCATCCCGGCGAGCGCGATGCAGACCGTGGCGCCCGCGAACAGAACGGCCCGGCCGGAGGTGTTGAGCGCGGTGACGGCCGCTTCCTCGGGGTCGTCGCCCCGCAGGATGCCCTTGCGGTGCCGGGTGACGATGAACAGCGCGTAGTCGATACCGACGCCGAGGCCGATCAGCGAGCCGAGCAGCGGCGCGAGATCGGGCACATCGGTGACATGGCTGAGCAGCATCGTGGACAGCATCCCGATGCCGACGCCGAAGACCGCCACGACCAGCGGCAGCAGCATCGCGTACAGCGAACCGAAGGCGAGGAAGAGCACGATCGCGGCGGCGGCGATGCCGACCATCTCGGCCGTGCCCCCTGCCGGTTCCTGGGTGAGGGCGATCGCCTGTCCGCCGCCCTCGACCTGGAGGCCGTCGCTCCGGGCGTCCTCGACGGCCTCGATCACATCCCGCACGGTCTCCTTCGGGACCGAGTGCGCCTGCTCGGCGAAGACGACATGGGCGTAGGCGATCCGCCCGTCCTCGCTGATCTGCGCCTCGCCCCGCGGGGAGTAGGGGCTCCTGACCTCGCCGACCCCCTTCATGCCCGCGATCTCCTTGAGCACGGGCTCCAGCCGCTCCCGTACGGACGTATCGCGCACCGAGCCGTCGTCGACCCGCCACACCACGGTGTTCTGGTCACCGGCGCTCTCCGGGAACGCCTTCGCCATCAGGTCGTACGCCCGCCGGGAGTCGGTGTCCGGGAGGCTGAAGACGTTCGAGTAGTCGGTCCCCGCCGCGCTGCCGGCCGCCCCCAGGCCGAACAGCGCCGCCACCCAGAGCATCAGTACCGCCAGCCGGTGCCGGTAGCACCACCGTGCCAATGCCGCCACGATCTCCCCGCCCTTTCGTCCTTCGGTCCGTGTCCCCCGGGCCGGGCTTCAGCATCGGGCGCGAGGGCGGCGGACGGCGGGGCGCGGAGCCGACTCTCAGGGAACTCCAAGGCTGAGACCCGCGCCCCGGCGTTCGCCGTCGCCCGCACGGCGACTCTCAAGGAACTCCAAGGCTGCGCGGGCGCGTCGAGCGGCCCGCGCGCGGATACTGAGGTCCTGTACCGCAGTCCTGCACTGCTGTTCTGTGCTGAGGTCCTGTACTGCGGTGAAGTGCCGCAGTGAAGTGCCGCGGTCCTGGCGAACCGTCCGAGTCGAGGGGGCTCCTGCGATGAACCACGAGGGGGCGACCGTGCTGGTCGTGGAGGACGAGCCGAGCATCGCGGACGTCCTCGCCATCGCCCTGCGCTACCACCGCTTCGAGGTGATGACGGCGGGGACCGTACGGCAGGCGCAGCGGCTCTCCGAGCGGACCCGGCCCGATGTGGCGCTGCTCGACGTGATGCTCCCGGACGGCGACGGCCGGGTGCTGGGGCGCGAACTGCGCGACCGCCACCCGGAGACGGCCGTCGTCTTCGTCACCGCGCGCGACGCCCCGGCCGAGATCGTGGGCGCGCTGGGCTTCGGTGACGACTACATCACCAAGCCGTTCAACGTGGACGAGGTCGTCGCCAGGATCATCGCCGTACTGCGCCGGACCCGGTCCGCCGATGTGCTGCCGGTGCGGCCGCCGCTGCGGTACAAGGACGTGGAGCTGGACGAGACGACGTACGCGGTGCGCCGCGCGGGCCGCTCGGTGCTGCTGACGCCGACGGAGTACGCCCTGCTGCGGTTTCTCGTACGGAACGAGGGACGCGTCGTCCCCAAGGAGCAGCTGCTGCGGCACGTGTGGCAGTACGAGCACCAGGCGGAGTCGACCGTCGTGGAGACCTACATCAGCTATCTGCGGCGCAAGCTCGATCCGCTGGGGCCGCCGCTGATCACCACGCGCCGGGGGATCGGGTACGGGCTGGCATGAACACCCGGATACAGGGCTGGACGGGCTCCCAGCAGGGATTCCGGAACTGGGTGAAGGACCGCCGACGGCGGATGCACTCCCTGCGGACCAGGCTCACCCTGGTCAATCTGGTGGTGCTGCTGCTCGGCGTCGTCGCCGCGACCGTCGTCAGCCTGATGGCCATGCAGCACTTTCTGCTGCAACGGGTGGACTCCGAACTGCTCTCCAGCCGAAAGGCGGTGGAGGACACCGGATTCACCCAGGCCGAGATCGAGCGGCTGAAGGGCATCGCGGCCCTGCTCGACCATGTCGCGTCGCCCCACGATCCGGAGACGAACGCCCTGCCGCGTTCGAACACGATGCTCGTCGCCGTGGACGCGGAGCACCGGCCCGTTTCCTTCGCCGGATTCAAGCCCACCGGCCGGCAGCGCGAACTCGCCGACACCGTCGACGATCCCACGGCGCTCGCCGCCTCCGGCGCGGTACGCGATCTGACCGTCGACGGCGATCCCTACCGGGTGGCCGCGGGCCGCCTCGGCGACGGTACGGTCATCGTCCTGGCCACGGACACCGGAGCCGTACGCTCCGCGATCGGCAAGGCCCTCAAGCTCGACCTCGGCTTCGGGACCCTGCTGCTCGCCCTCCTCGCGCTGTTCACCATGGTCGGGACCAAACACCTGGTGCAGCCGCTGGAAGGCATGGTGGAGACGGCGTCCGCCATCGCGGAGGGCGATCTGGCCCGGCGCGTGCCGGCGGGACGGCACGCGATCACCGAGATCGAACAGCTGCGGGTCGCCCTCAACTCCATGCTCCACCAGGTCGAGTCCGCCTTCGAGACCCGTGAACGCAGTACCGCCCAGCTGCGCCGGTTCGTCGCGGACGCCTCACATGAGCTGCGCACTCCCCTGTCGGCGATCCGCGGCTACCTCCAGCTGTACGAACGGGGCATGCTGCTCCAGCCCGCCGAGCGGACACGGGCGCTCGCCCGGATGAACGCCGAGGCCGACCGGATGGGACGGCTCGTCGAGGAGCTGCTGACCTTGGCGCGGCTGGACCGGCAGCCGAGGACGCGGATGTGCGCCGTGGATCTGAGCCGTCTGGTGCGGGACGCGGTGGACGATCTGCGGGCGCAGCAGCCGGGGCGGCCCGTCTCCGTACGAGGGGCGGCGGAGGCGATGACGGTACGGGGGGACGAGTCGGGGCTGCGGCAGCTCGTCGGCAATCTGCTCTCGAACGCGCGGGTCCACACCTCCGACGATGTGCCGGTCGTGGTGAGGGTCGGGGGTGAGCCGGGCGGGGTGGTGCGGCTGGTGGTGGAGGACGAGGGGCCGGGCATGGCGGCCGAGGACGCGGAGCGGATCTTCGACCGCTTCTTCCGGGCGGGCACAGGGTCCTCGTGCGGCAGCGGGCTCGGCATGGCGATCGTGCAGGCGGTGGTGGCGGCGCACGGGGGCGGGGTGGACGTGCGGACCGCGCCGGGGCAGGGCCTGGCGGTGACGGTGACGTTCCCGCCCTTCCCTGCCTCGGACGAGACGGCCCCGGACGAGACGGCCAGGGACAAGACGGCCGGGGACGGGACGGCCGGGGACAAGACGGCCGGAGCAGGGTGAGCCCTCGGGGCTCGGCTATGCCTGGCGTGCGGCGAGCTGGACCACGGTGACGTCCGAGGCCGCGCCCACCCGCACGGGCGGGCCCCAGGCTCCCGCGCCCCTGGTCACATAGAGCTGGGTGTCCCCGTACCGCTCCAGTCCGGCGACGGTCGGATTGGCCAGTTCGGCGACATAGTTCCCGGGCCAGAGCTGGCCGCCGTGGGTGTGGCCGGAGAGCTGGAGGTCGACGCCGTGCTCGACGGCGTCGTGGATGACGACGGGCTGGTGGGCCAGGAGCACGGACGCGCGGGTACGGTCCCGGTCGCCGAGCGCCTTGCCGAAGTCGGGGCCCCTGCCCTCGCTCTCGCCTTCGACGTCGTCGACCCCGGCGAGGTCGAAGCCCGCCGCGATCTCGACGCGCTCGTTCTCCAGCGGGGTGAGCCCCAGCTCACGGACGCGGTCGATCCACTGGTCGGCCCCCGAGAAGTACTCGTGGTTTCCCGTGACGAAGAAGGATCCGTGGCGCGCGCGGAGCTGGGCGAGCGGTTCGGCGGCGGCCCCGAGATCGGCCACGTCGCCGTCGACCATGTCGCCGACGACGGCGACCACGTCCGGGCTCGTGGAATTGATGGTGTCGACGATCCGCTGGGTGTGGGCCCGTCCGAGGATCGGACCGAGGTGGATGTCGCTGACCACGGCGATCCGGAATCCGTGTGCCGTCCGGGGCAGCTTGGCGAGCGGCACGGTCACGCGCTTGACGCTGGGGCCCCGGAAGACGCTGTACGTGCCGTATCCGACGGTGGCGAGCGCGGCGGCCGTGGCTCCGCCGCCGACGACGCGGGAGACGAAGAGCCGCCGGGAGACCCCGGGGGCCGCCGCGGCGCCCGGCTCCGTACCGGCGTCGGCCGTGCCCCCGGCGTCGGCATCGGCATCGGCATCGGCATCAGCGCCGGGACCGGTGCGGGGTGCGGTGCCAGTGCCGTTGCGGGGGCCTGTGCCGGGGCCGGTCCCGGCTTCCGTATCCGGCTCGGGGTCCGTTTTCGTGTCGGTGTCCCGCAGGGTGCTCACATCGGTTCCGCCCTGGGAGACCCTGGCCTCGTGGACCGGGGTCGCTCCTGCGGGTGACGCGTCCGGGCTCTCGCCTTCCCGCGTGTCCGCGGCGTTCCCCGAGGGTGCTGTGATCGGGTGAGCGGTGGTGGTCCCGCCGGCCGTCGCGCTCCCGCCCAGGGCTCCCGCCGCCGACCGCCCGAGGAGCCGGAGCCAGACCGCGCGGACGACCTCGCCCGCCAGCAGGAACAGGACCAGGTACATGAGCAGCGCCAGCCACATATATCCAGGCCAGGCCAGGATCTGTTCGACCCAGAAGGGCGCGCCCGAGCGGGACGAGAGCATCGTGCCGACCGAGAGCAGCGGCAGCGCAACCACGACCACCGCGCCGACCCGGCGGGCGGTCCGGTTCGTCGTCGTGTCGCGGACCAGTCTCCGCCAGACGTACCAGTGCGCCCCGGTGAGCAGAGCGATCACCGCGACCACCACGAGCAGGACGACCACGATCACAGACTGCTCCCCTATTCTTCGCGTGCTCCGCGGAACGCGCGCTCCGCGGACTTCACACGCCCACGCGATTCCTAACGCACATCGCGTGGTTCTTGTGCCCGAGGAGGCCGAAGAAGTCGGTCAGCCCGTTTGACGTGCTTCATTTCGCCATGCGCGGACACCACGGAACCCGATGACTCCGACGGCCGTCCCCAGAAGAAAGGACGCGATGGCGAGCAGCAGATGGACCCAGAAGTACCCGGTCGGGTCGCCCGCGTCGTCGAAGGCGAGTCCGCTGCCGTCTTTCCACAGGTTTTTGACGAAGGTGACCCAGATGACCCAGCTCCACACGCCGAAGGCGAGCAGGAACCAGGACACAGGGCGGCTGAGCTTCATGCTTCCAGTATCCCGACCGTCCTCCGCCGGGGCGCTCCGGGGTGGCGGCGCGGGCCCGGACCTGCCCGCCGCCGGGGCGGACGGGGGCTGGAGGCCGGACCGGGGATCGAGAGCCGCCCGTGGCGTGGGGTCCGCCTGTGGCGCGGAGGCGGACCGGGGTGCCGGGAACTACCGGGGCGCGGGGGACTACCGGGGTGCCGGGGACGGCCGGGGTGGGCCGTCTCAGCGGCCTTCACGGCGAGTCACCAGACCGATAACCATATTTTCAATGTCACCCGGTACTTTCACGTCCGTGCCTGCCATGAAGAAGATCGCGCTGACGGTCACCGCCGCCGCCCTGCTGCCGCTCCTCGTCGCCGTTCCCGCCTCGGCGACCGCCCACGACGGCAAGGCCGCCGCGGAAGGCCGATCCACGGCATCCACCGTGCGGAAGCCGCCGAATCCACCGGCGTCCATGTCCACCGTCGGCGGCACCCTGCTGGGCAGGCCCGGCACCCAGGTCAGTCTCGGCGCGGGCGCGCCCGTACTGCCCAAGGAGCTGACCGGCCGGTCGTGGATCGTCGCGGACGCCGAGACCGGTGACGTGCTCGCCGCGCACAACTCCCACTGGCGGCTGGCACCCGCCTCCACGCTCAAGATGCTCTTCGCGGACGCCCTGCTGCCCAAGTTCCCCAAGGACGCGGTCCACAAGGTCACCTTGGCGGAACTGGCGGACATCGGCGCCAACAGCAGTCTCGTCGGCCTCAAGGAGGAACACGCGTACACCGTCCACGACCTGTGGCTCGGTGTCTTCCTCCGCTCGGGCAACGACGCCGTCCACGCCCTGTCCGCGATGAACGGCGGCATCCGCCGGACCGTCCAGGACATGCAGGCGCACGCCGAGGAGCTCCAGGCCCTCGACACCCGTGTCGTCTCCCCCGACGGCTATGACGCGCCCGGTCAGGTGTCGTCCGCGTACGACCTCACCCTCATCGCCCGCAGCGGGCTGCAGAAGAAGGACTTCCGCGAGTACTGCTCCACCGTCAGGGCCGACTACCCCGGTGCGATGAAGAACGGAAAGCGCGAGACGTTCGAGATCCAGAACACCAACCGGCTCCTCACGGGAGAGAACGGAGTCGCCCCGTACCAGGGGATCGCGGGTGTCAAGAACGGCAACACCACCCACGCGGGCTCGACCTTCACCGGTGTCGCCGAGCGGAACGGCAAGGTGCTGCTCGTCACCGTCATGAACCCGGACTCCGAGGAGACCCAGGCCGTCTACAAGGAGACCGCCCGGCTCCTCGACTGGGGTTTCGCGGCCTCCGGGAAGGTCACCCCGGTCGGTGAACTGGTCGCGCCGAGGTCCGCGGGCCCGGCTCCCGTGCCCACCGGAGCCGGGCCGGCCAAGAACGGCTCCCTGGCGAAGACGGTCGCCGCCGAGGACTCGCGGGGCGGCGTCGGCACGGCGATCGCGCTCGCGGGCGTACTGCTGCTGGTGCTCGCCGGGGGCGTGTTCCTGGTCAACCGCCGCTGGCCGTCGCGCCGCGTCTGACCCGGTACGGCGAGGTCACGCGGTCCGTCCGGCGGAGGTTTCGCCGGACGGGCCGCTCGCTTTCTCCGGGCGGCTCGTCGTCTCCTCCCCGTCGTGACCGGTGGCCGTCCACGCGGCGCAGAACAGAAGCAGCTTCGCCGTGAAGTTGATCCACAGCAGCAGAGCGATCGGCACCCCGAACGCCCCGTACACACTCCGTCCGGCGACCTCTCGGATATAGCCGCTGAGCAGCAGCTTCAGCAGTTCGAAGCCGACCGCGCCGATCAGTCCGGCCTCGATCAGCCGACGGCGCGGCGGATGGACTCCCGGCAGCAGGGTCAGCAGATAGAGCAGCATCAGGAAGTCGGCGACGACGGCAATCGCGAGCGCCGCGATCCGCAACAGCACGCCCCCGGCCGCTCCCTCGCCGAGGCCGAGCCGGTCCGCCGTCCAGCCGACGGCGCTGGAGCCGAGCGCGGAGGCGGCGAGCGAGGCGATCGCGGTGGCGCCGAGGCCGAGAAGGACGACCGCGTCCTTGCCCTTGCGTACGAAAAGGTTGCCCTGGTCCTCGTCGTCGAGACTCCAGACCGCCCGCAGACAGTCCCTTATCGAGCCGATCCAGCCGATGCCGGTCAGCAGCAGCAGCGCTCCGGCGACGAGCCCGACCGTGCCGGCGTTGGCGACCAGGCCGCTGATGTCGAGCTGGTCCGAGATGCCCGGCACCAGGTCGCTGATCTTGTTCTGGAGCGTGTCCAGTTGTCTCTGGCTGAGCAGCGCGGCGCCGATCGCGACGGCGACGGTGATCAGCGGGAACATGGCGAGAAAGCTGATGAAGGTGATCGCCGCAGCGAGGCGCGACCAGTGAACCCGTTCCAGCGTCTCGTACGACTGCCATGCGTGGGTGCGCATCAGCCGGGCCACCAGGGGCCCGATCAGGGGGAGCTTGGTCAACCAGTCCATGCCGTACGCCTACCCTCCGAGCACCGCTGAAGCAGCGGTCTCAGGTCCGACGGAGTGCTCACAGGCCGGCTACCGCCAGCCCGTACATCGCCGCCCACACCAGACCGACGAAGGCGAGCGCCCGATCGCGCAGCACCACGTCCTCGGGGGCGCCCGCCGTTCCCCGGTCAGCGAAGACCGCGTACCGCAGCACCGCCAGGATGAACGCGATCATCGACAGCTGCCGCCAGGGCAGCAGCCCGGAATCGGCCGCTCCGCCGCTCTCCAGCGCCCATAGGCAGTACCCGAGAACGGCGACCCCGGCGGCGAGCTGCCAGACGAAGCGCAGATACCCGGTCGTGTACTCGTTGAGGAGCGCACGGGTCACGCCCTTCTCGCCCTGCATCTGCACCGCCTCCGAGTACCGCTTGGCCGCGACCATGAACAGCGCGCCGAAGCCGGCGGTGATCAGGAACCAGCGCGAGAGCGGAATGTCCAGCGCGACCCCGCCGATCATCGCCCGCATCAGGAATCCGGTCGTCACGACGGCCATGTCGACGACGAGGACGTGCTTGAGCCGGACGCAGTAGGCGAGTTGCATCGAGAGATACGCGGTGAGCAGGACGCACGTCATGGTGTTGCACCAGACCGCCGCGCCCATGACGGCCAGGACGGCGAGCACCGTGCCCGCCGCGTAGGCGACGGGCACGGGAACGTCCCCGGCGGCGACGGGCCTGCGGCACTTCACCGGGTGGGCGCGGTCGGCCTCGGCGTCGCGGGCGTCGTTGAACAGATAGACGGCCGCCGCGGCGGCGGTGAACAGCAGGAACACGAGGGTCAGTTGTACGGCGGTGTGCGGGGACGCCAGCTTCCCGGCGGCGGCGGGCGCGGCCATGACCAGGACGTTCTTGACCCACTGCCGGGGCCGCGCGCTCCTCAGCAGCCCGACGGGCAGGCTCACCGCCTTCGGCGGCGCGACCTTCCCCGGTCGCCGTCCGGGCCGCTCGGACCGCTCCAGCAGCGCGGTGCCCTGCTCGGTCACCGCGCCCCCTTCCCGACGCCTCGGGCCCAGCCGGCCCCGAGGCGGGCGGCGAGCGCGCCGAGCGCGACCCCCGCGGCGACGTCCGTGGGGTAGTGGACCCCGACGACGAGACGGGAGACGCAGACGGCGGCGGCGAGGGGCGGTACGAGATGCCGTCCGGCCGGTGTCAGCGCTCCGAAGGCGACGGCGGCAGCGGCGGCGGACGTGGCGTGCGAGCTGGGGAAGGAGTGGGGGCTCGCGGTGCGTACGAGGGGTCCGGGGAGTCCGCCGGGCCCGGCTCCGCCGCGCTTGCCCCGTACCGAGGTCCCGCGCCGCGGTTCCGGGGCGGGAGCGGGTGCGGGTGCGGGTGCGGAGGCCGGAACCGTGCGCGGAACGGGAGCGGAGCCCGCGGCAGGGGCCAGAGCCGCACCCCGAGCCAGAGCCGCACCCGTCGCGGGAGCCGCGCCCGTCGCGGGAGCGGAGCCCGGTGCCGGAGCTGGAACCGTGCCTTGCGCCGGAGCGGTCCCCCGGGCCAGAACCGTGCCCGTCGCCAGGGCGAAACCCGAAGCAGGGTCCGGAGCCGCGCTTGGAGCGGGTGCCCTACCCGGAACGGAGGCCGGAGCCGTACTCGGAGCCGGACCTGTGCTGTTCGCGGAAGCCGCACCCGAAGCCGTACCCCGAGCCGGAACCGTTGCGAAACCTCGGCCCGCAGCCGGAGCCGGAGCGGGAGCCGTGCCCGGAGCCGGAGCGGAAGCCGGAACCGTACCCCGAGTGGGAATCGCACCCGAGGCGGCAGCCGGAACCGTACCCGTCGCGGAAACCGGAGCAGCCACGGCAACCACGCCCACCACGCCCACCGCAGGACCTGCGGCACCCGCGGCACCCGCGGCACCCACCGTCGGCCGGGGACGGCGGACCACGCGTTTGACACCCATGCTCGCCAGATGCGCCCCGGCCACCAGCGCCGTGGCGCGCAGCCACAACCCGCGCCTGGGGCGGTCCGCCACCGCCCCCGTGAGGCCCGCCGCGAGCCAGAGCGCGCCGTGCTCTCCGGCGAAGGAGAGCACCCGCGCCCCCGCCGCGATTCCGGGCTGGTCTCCGCAGTCGCGCATCGCCGCCAGCAACCGCCGGTCGGCCGCCGCGTACCACGCGTCGTCGACGTATCTCATCCGCGGCCACCCCTTCTCGTGAACCAGAGGGGGACTCTTCTGGGCGACCGGCCGACTTTCACGCCATTCTTTGATGACACTCGTTTAATCACCCATTTCGGCGAGTCCGTGAGGCACTGCAAAAATGTGGGCATAAGCGGCGATACGGTCACGAGTATGGCTGCCGACACCCGCACCACGCCCACCACCGACTTCGACGACCCGTTCGTGTCCGTCACCGGCTGGGGCCGCACCGCACCGACGACGGCGTATCTGATGCGCCCTCGCACCCATCAGGAGGCCGTCGCGGCCGTACGGGAGTGGGGCGCGCGCGGCGGGATCGCCAGAGGGCTCGGCCGGGCGTACGGGGACGCCGCCCAGAACGCGGGCGGCTCGGTGCTCGACATGACCGCCCTGGACCGTGTCCACTCGATCGACGCCGGCGCGGGGACCGTCGTCTGCGACGCCGGGGTCAGCCTCCACCGGCTGATGGAAGTGCTGCTTCCGCTCGGCTGGTTCGTACCCGTGACGCCCGGAACCCGCCAGGTCACGGTCGGAGGCGCGCTCGGCGCCGACATCCACGGCAAGAACCACCACGTCAGCGGCTCCTTCTCACGCCACGTCAGCTCACTGGAGCTGCTGACCGCCGACGGCGAGGTCCGGACCGTCCTGCCCGGCACCGACCTCTTCGACGCCACGGCGGGCGGCATGGGCCTGACCGGAGTGATCCTCTCCGCCGCGATTCGGCTGCACCGGGTGGAGACCTCGCTGATGTCGGTCGACACCGAACGCGCCGTCGACCTCGACGATCTGATGGCCAGACTCGCCGCTGACGACCACCGCCACCGGTACTCGGTCGCCTGGATCGATCTGCTGGCGCGCGGCCGTGCGCTGGGGCGCTCGGTCATCACACGCGGAGAGCACGCGCCGCTCGCCGCGCTGCCCACGCGCGCCCGGCGCGCACCGCTCGCGTTCCGGCCCGGACAGCTGCCCGCGCCACCCGCCTTCGTACCGGGAGGGCTGCTCACCCGGAGCTCGGTGGGCCTGTTCAACGAGTTCTGGTACCGCAAGGCCCCCCGATCGCGGAAAGGGGAGCTGAAGAGGCTCTCGGCGTTCTTCCACCCGCTGGACGGCGTTCCGCACTGGAACCGGATCTACGGCCGCGACGGCTTCGTGCAGTACCAGTTCGTCGTCGGTCACGGCCAGGAGGAGACGCTGCGCCGGATCGTACGGCGTATCGCCGAGCGCGGCTGCCCCTCGTTCCTCGCGGTCCTCAAGCGGTTCGGCGAGGGCGATCCGGGCTGGCTGTCCTTCCCCATGCCCGGCTGGACGCTGGCGCTGGACATTCCGGCGGGACTGCCCGGTCTGGGCGCGTTCCTGGACGAGCTGGACGAGGAGGTCGCCGACGCGGGCGGCCGGGTCTATCTCGCCAAGGACTCCCGGCTCCGGCCCGAACTGCTCGCGGCGATGTACCCCCGGCTCCCCGACTTCCGCGCCCTGCGCGCCCGTATCGATCCGCACGGCGTGTTCACCTCCGATCTCTCCCGCCGTCTCGCCCTGTAGGGCCCGTACGCCGGAAGAAGCCCGGAGCAGCAGCCGCAGTCAGCAGTTGGTCAGCAGTCTCGAAGCAGCCACAGAGCAGCAGCCACCAAGCAGCAACGCAGCAGCAGTCATGCAAGCAGCAACGCAGCAGCAGTCATGAAGGAGCAGTCATGAAGGACGCCTTCGGCACCCCGCAGTCCCTGCTCGTCCTCGGCGGCACGTCGGAGATCGGGCTGGCCGTCGCCCGGCGGCTGATCGCCCGCCGCACCCGTACGGTCTGGCTGGCGGGCCGCCCGTCGCCCGATCTCGACGCCGCCGCGGACGGGCTGCGCCGACTCGGCGCGGACGTCCGTACGGTGGCCTTCGACGCACTGAACCCGGCCCTGCACGAGCAGGCGC
This sequence comes from Streptomyces sp. NPDC004838, assembly GCF_053600955.1. NCBI lineage: Bacteria > Bacillati > Actinomycetota > Actinomycetes > Kitasatosporales > Streptomycetaceae > Streptomyces > Streptomyces sp. NPDC004838. The sequence goes on from NZ_JBSGAW010000008.1 coordinate 235,483, forward strand.
TGGGGAAGGTCTTCGCGGAGGGCGACATCGACATGGTGCTGCTCGCCTTCGGTCTCCTGGGCGACCAGGCGAACGACGAGGGCGACCCGCAGGCCGCCGTCCGGGTCGCGCAGACCAACTACACGGGGGCCGTGTCGGCCGGACTCGTCTGCGCAGCCTCGCTCCAGAACCAGGGGCACGGCTCCCTGGTGGTCCTCTCCTCGGTCGCCGGGGAGCGTGCCCGGCGCGCCAATTTCATCTACGGCTCCAGCAAGGCCGGTCTGGACGCCTTCGCCCAGGGCCTCGGGGACGCCCTGCATGGGACGGGCGTGCATGTGATGGTCGTACGCCCCGGATTCGTCCGGACGAAGATGACGGCCGGCCTGCCCGACGCACCGCTCGCCACCACTCCCGAGGCCGTCGCCCTGGCCGTGGAGCAGGGGCTGCGGCGCAGGTCGGAGACGGTGTGGGTGCCCGGAGCGATGCGGGTGGTGATGTCGGCGCTGCGGCATGTGCCGCGTCCGCTCTTCCGCAGGCTCCCCGTATGACCGCATGACCGTCCGACCGTAAGACCGTCCGACCGCATGACTGTAGCCCTGTATTGCCGTATGACTGTATGGCCATATGGGTTCAGGTCTGGAGGTCTGGGCGACGACCGGCGCGCGGCCCGGTCAGGACGTGATCAGGACGTGATCAGGACGTGAAGGGCGCGGTCGCGGCCTCGTCCACCGGGGAGCCCTGCGTCGGCACGGCCCCCACTCCGCCTCCGAACGCGTACTCGTGCAGCTTGCGCCACACCGCGTCCGGCCCCTGCTCGTACAGGGCGAAGGAGGCACAGGTCCAGGCCGCCTCGAAGTCGGCCAGCTCGGCGTAGGCCCGGTCCATGGCCTCGTCGGGGATGCAGTGGGCCACGGTGACATGCGGGTGGTAGGAGAACTGGAGTTCCCGTACCAGCGGCCCGGACTCGTCCCGTACCCGCCGCTGGAGCCGGGAGCAGGCCGCCGCGCCCTCGACGACCTGAACGAAGACGACGGGTGAGACCGGGCGGAACGTTCCGGTCCCGGCCAGCCGCATCGGGAACGGCCGGCCCGCCGCCGCGACCTCGGCCAGATGCGCCTCGATCGCGGGGAGCGCCCGTGGATCGGCCTCGGTGGGCGGGAGAAGGGTGACATGCGTGGGAATCCCGTACGCGGCGGGATCCCCGAAGCCCGCGCGCCGCTCTTGGAGCAGGCTGCCATAGGGCTCCGGGACCGCGATCGAAACGCCGAGCGTTACGGTCCCCACGTCATTCTCCTCAGTCGTCTCGTCGGGTTGTTCCACTGGTTGTCCAGCCGCCAGTGTGGCGGCTGGAGGACGGATGTGGCCAGAGGCGTAGGACACAGTGGCCCGCGGCCATCCGGCCCCGCTACGATGCCCCGCCCCTGCTCAGGGGCGTTGTCAGGGCCTCCGAATTCGTACCTGAATAACGGCCCGGACCGGTGTGTTCCGGTCGGTGCCGCGTCAGCGGGCGGGCGCGCGACGGCCGCGGCGCGTACAGTCAGCTCGCCGCGATCGTCGCGATCGGTGCGGCCGGCGCGGTCAGCCTGTGGGTAGGCGGCCGGTGCGTCGTGGCGTGTCCGTCGCGGCATTTCAGCGGTGACCTGCGCGTCGTGGCCTGCGCGTGGCGGCCGGTCAGTGCTTGGCCGGCAGGAAGCCCATTCTGTCGAACGCCGCCGCCAGCGTCTCGCCGGCGACTGCCCGCGCCTTCTCCGCGCCCTTGGCCAGAACCGAGTCCAGCGACTCCGGGTCGTCGAGGTACTCCTGCGTACGGCTCCGGAACGGTGTGACGAACTCCACCATCACTTCGGCGAGGTCCGTCTTCAGCGCGCCGTACATCCTGCCCTCGTACTCCTTCTCCAGTTCGGCGATCGTCCTGCCGGTGAGGGTGGAGTAGATGGTGAGCAGATTGCTGACGCCGGGCTTGTCGACGGGGTCGAAGCGGATCACGGTGTCGGTGTCCGTGACCGCGCTCTTGACCTTCTTCGCGGTCGCCTTCGGCTCGTCGAGCAGGTTGATCAGGCCCTTGGGCGTGGAGGCCGACTTGCTCATCTTGCTCGTCGGGTCCTGGAGGTCGTAGATCTTCGCGACCTCCTTGACGATGTGGGCCGCCGGGAGCGTGAACGTCTCGCCGAAGCGGGTGTTGAACCGCTCGGCGAGGTCACGGGTCAGCTCGATGTGCTGGCGCTGGTCCTCGCCGACCGGGACGGCGTCCGCCTGGTACAGCAGGATGTCCGCGACCTGGAGGATGGGGTAGGTGAACAGTCCGACGGTGGCCCGGTCGGCGCCCTGCTTGGCCGATTTGTCCTTGAACTGCGTCATCCGGGACGCCTCGCCGAAGCCGGTGAGGCAGTTCATGATCCAGCCGAGCTGCGCGTGCTCGGGGACATGGCTCTGGATGAAGAGGGTGCACCGCTCGGGGTCCAGCCCGGCCGCGAGGAGCTGGGCGGCGGCGAGCCGGGTGTTGGCGCGCAGCTCGGCGGGGTCCTGCGGCACGGTGATCGCGTGCAGGTCGACGACCATGTAGAAGGCGTCGTGGGTCTCTTGCAGCGCCACGTACTGACGGATCGCTCCGAGGTAGTTCCCGAGGTGGAACGAGCCTGCGGTGGGCTGGATACCGGAGAGCGCGCGGGGTCGGACTGAAGCCATGGTCCTCATTCTCTCAGGTGTGGAACCGATGTCCGGCCGCCGGTGTATGAAAGGTGTGAGGACTCGGGAGGGGACCTTGGAGGGGGGCCGCGTAGTCGTAGACGAGGGCGCGGTGATCAAGCGGGTGCGCGCCGGAGAGCCGGAGGCGTACGCGGAGCTGGTCCGCGCCCATACGCATGTCGCTCTGAGAGCGGCCGTGGCGTTCGGCGCGGGGGCCGACGCGGAGGACGTGGTGCAGTGCGCGTTCATCAAGGCGTATCAGTCCCTGGGCAGGTTCCGGGAAGGCGCGGATTTCCGTCCCTGGCTGCTGCGGATCGTGGTCAATGAGACGAGGAACACAGTGCGCTCGGCCGGCCGGCTGAGGGCGCTGGCGGGACGGGAGGCGCTGCTGCTCGGCTCCGAGCCTCTGATACCGGAGTCGGCTGATCCGGCGGTGGCGGCCGTGGCGGACGAGCGGCGCGGGGAGCTGCTGGCGGCGCTGGAGGAGCTGAGTGAGGAGCAGCGCCAGGTCGTGGTGTGCCGCTATCTCCTGGAGATGGACGAGGCGGAGACGGCGGAGACGCTGGGCTGGCCGCGCGGGACGGTGAAATCCCGGCTGAGCCGTGCGCTGGCGAAGCTGGGGCGGCTGATAGGGGCGAAGGGAGGTGAGGGGCGTGAGTGACCGCTCAGGGAAGGACCGGGGCAGCGGGGGCGGTGAGCCCGGTGGGCACGGGGAGCCTGCCGTCAGGCCCGCCATCGGGCCCACGATCGGTCCCGCAATCGGTCCCGCAATCGGTGCCGCCGGGCCCACGGACGAATCGGCCGAGGCGTTGGCGGACGAGCTGCGTGCGCTGGGGCGCGGGATGAGGATCCCGGACGTCGACGGCGAGACGATGGCAGAGCGTGTGCTGGCCCAGCTCCTCGCCGAGGCGGTGCCGACGCCCGTGCCGGTGTCTCCCGGTCGCGCCGAGCGGCTGCGGCTCTGGGCGCGCAGGCGGTGGCGCGCGCTGGTGACGGCCTTGTCCGGGGTGCTGGTGGTGCTGGTGCTCACTCCCCCGGTGCGGGCGGCGGTGGTGGACTGGTTCGACTTCGGCGGCGTCGAGGTGCGGTACGACCCGTCGGCGAGCCCGGCGCCCAGCGCCTCCGTTCCGGGCTGCTCGGCCCCGGTGTCCCTGGCCGAGGCAGAGCGGAGCGTGGGCTTCCGGGCGCTGGTGCCTACGGAGCTGGGAGAGCCGGACGCGGTCTCGGCCATGACGGAGCCCGATGGCCGTTCGGTCCTCAGCCTGTGCTGGCGCGGGGGGCGAGGCGAGGTGGTCCGGCTGGATCAGTTCCCGGCGAAGCTGGACTTCGGCTTCATCAAGAGCAGCCCGGAGCTGCCCGACTGGGTGTCGATGGGAAGCGGTACGGGCGTGTGGTTCGAGCGCCCGCATCTGCTGCGGTTCGAACTGGTCGACGAGGAGCACGGCACCTGGACGAAGGCCGAGCGGACTGCCGGTCCGACGCTGCTGTGGGTCACGGCCGACGAGCGGATGACGCTGCGTCTGGAGGGCGTGGAGTCACTGGCGCGGGCGAAGGAGATAGCGGAGTCGACCCCCTGATGCTCCGGTGGCCCGGGGTCCTTCTCCCGGTGGCGGGAAATCGACCGGGCCGGAAGGGGAACCCGATGGCCGTGGGCGGTGTACCAGAGGTGATGCGGTGCGGAGGGCCCGTACCGGACATCGACTGGGGGAAGTATGCGACTACTGCGACGACTTGCCGTTCTGGCGGCGGTGCTCGCCCTGGGCCTGGTCCTCGCGCCGGGCGCGATGGCAGGAGGGCCGACGAGCGTCCTGCTCGTCACTCCGTCGACCGACAAGACGGCATCGCTGCACTACAGCCAGAAGGAGTATTCGACGTTGCTGGGGCTGCTCGAATCCGAGCAGCCCAAGGGCCGGCCTCAGCCTCCGGCAGGTCTGGAACTCAACGATCAGCCGCGGCAGATCAATGTGACCTGGCTGATCCACGACGTGACGCCCTGGCGCTTGGACCGGATATATCTCAGCACCAATCCGGGCGTCGTCTGGATCCACACGGCGATGCCGGATGATGTCGCGAAACTACACACCACGGAGGGCGTCTGGCACCGGGCCAAGCAGCCCCTGCAGCTCGCCCAGTTGCTCGACACCCTGGGCCTGACGCCCAAGAGGGCCACGGCGGACCGTAGCGGGGTGACCCCGGCCGCTCCCACCTTCGAACCGGCGCAGGGCCAGGAGCAGGCAGCGGGACCGGAGCAGAAGCCGGATCAGCAGGACGAGTCCCTGGGAGCGGTGGCCAAGACCGCCTCCGCGTCCTCCGACGCGGCCACCAACTGGTGGTGGGCGATACCGGGCCTGATCACCGGGGCTGTGCTGGCCCTGCTGCTGCGCCCGAGGGTCTCGCGGCTCCCGCGCCCGCCGTTCATCAAGCGCGGCGGCCCGAGGGAACCGGGCCCTCGGCAGGAACTGCTGGACGGCTGAGCCGGCCCCCGGCGAAGACCTCGGGTGCGCGAGTGAATGGTACGCCCCATGTCGGTACCCGAGATGTCGGTACCCGAGGTCTTCGCCCCGCGGCTCACGCGGTGCCGGTCACCAACCTCCGTGGACAGAACATCTAACAGAACATCTAGTGGACAGAGCATCCAGCAGGACCAGGACCAGGACCGGCCCGGTGCTGTGGCCGGAGAGGATCGCCGGTGGGCGTCTCCCGTCCACAGCACCGGGCAGAGAGAGCGCTAAGCCGACAGACCGGGTGCGGGGTGCGCGGACATCAGCTCGGCGACCTCGGCGCGGATGACGGCGAGCGCGTCCTCGTCGCCCGAGCCCGCCGCCGTCACACCCCGATCGATCCAGTCGGCCACGGCGGGCATGTGCTCCGTGCCGAGACCGCGCGAGGTGAGAGAGGGGGTGCCGATGCGGATGCCGGAGGGGTCGAAGGGCTTCCTCGGGTCGTACGGGACGGTGTTGTAGTTGACGACGATCCCGGCGCGGTCGAGGGCCTTGGCCGCCACCTTGCCGGGCACGTCCTTGCCGGTGAGGTCCATCAGGATCAGATGGTTGTCCGTGCCGCCGGAGACCAGGTCGAAGCCCCGGGCGAGCAGGGCTTCGGCGAGTGCCCGTGCGTTGGCGACGACGGAGTGGGCGTAGTCGCGGAAGGACGGCCCGGACGCTTCGTGGAGGGCGACCGCGATGGCGGCGGTGGTCTGGTTGTGCGGGCCGCCCTGGAGACCGGGGAAGACCGCCTTGTCGATGGCCTTGGCGTGCTCCTCGCGGGACATCAGCATCGCGCCGCGCGGGCCGCGCAGGGTCTTGTGGGTGGTCGTGGAGATCACATCGGCGTGCGGCACGGGTGAGGGGTGCGCGCCACCGGCGATGAGACCGGCGATATGGGCGATGTCGGCGACCAGGACGGCCCCCGACTCGCGGGCGATCTCGCCGAACGCGGCGAAGTCGATCGTGCGGGGAAGGGCGGTGCCACCACAGAAGATGATCTTCGGGCGTTCCTTGAGCGCGAGTTCGCGGACCTCGTCGAAGTCGATGAGCCCGGTGTCGTGGCGTACGCCGTACTGCACGCCTCGGAACCACTTGCCGGTGGCCGAGACGCCCCAGCCGTGGGTGAGGTGGCCGCCCATCGGCAGGGCCATGCCCATCACGGTGTCGCCGGGCTCGGCGAAGGCCAGATAGACGGCGAGATTGGCCGGGGAGCCCGAGTAGGGCTGGACATTGGCGTGGTCGACGCCGAAGACGGCCTTGGCACGGGCGACGGCGAGCCGTTCGACCTGGTCGATGATCTGCTGGCCCTCGTAGTAGCGGCGGCCCGCGTAGCCCTCGCTGTACTTGTTCTGGAGCACCGTGCCGGAGGCTTCGAGGACGGCGCGGGAAACATAGTTCTCACTGGGGATGAGGCGCAGGGTCGTGGCCTGAAGCTGTTCCTCGGCGCCGATGAGTGAGGCGAGTTCCGGGTCGGCTGCGGTGAGTGCGGGATGGGGCAGGGGAAGGGTCATGGTGTCTCCTCCGGGCTGACTGTGACGGCTCCCGGGAGGGCGGCTCGGGGGTCCCCGACCGAAGGCAGGGGCCGGGCGCACCCAGCTCGGGACTGGTCGCCGGGGTACCCAGGCGGGCGGCACCTCGTGTGCTCCTGCACGCACGGCTCCCTCGGGGTTACTTCCCCGTACGCCAGTCGCCGCGCGTAACGTCACCCTATTACTTGCACCCTGGATGAAGGTTTCTTCGTCCATAACGCGAGCGACGATAGGAACAGGGGCACCACCGCGTCCCAGCCGGATGACTTGCTACGCAGGATGCATGTCTCTACGTGAACGGAGATCCCGTGTCTGCATCGGAGAGCGCTATCGCCACCGCCGAGGCGCACAGCGCACACAACTATCACCCGCTCCCCGTCGTCGTTTCCTCGGCCGAGGGCGCGTGGATGACCGACATCGAGGGCCGCCGCTATCTCGACATGCTCGCCGGTTACTCGGCGCTCAATTTCGGCCATGGGAACCGTCGTCTGATCGACGCCGCCAAGGCCCAGCTGGACCGGGTCACGCTCACCTCGCGCGCCTTCCACCACGACCGCTTCGCCGACTTCTGCGGCCGGCTGGCCGAGCTGTGCGGCATGGAGATGGTGCTGCCGATGAACACCGGGGCGGAAGCGGTGGAGACCGCCGTGAAGACCGCCCGCAAGTGGGGCTACCGGGTCAAGGGCGTCCCGGACAACATGGCGAAGATCGTCGTCGCGGCGAACAACTTCCACGGCCGTACGACCACGGTGATCAGCTTCTCGACCGATCCGGAGGCGCGCGCGGACTTCGGCCCCTACACGCCGGGCTTCGAGATCGTTCCGTACGGGGACCTCACCGCGATGGAGGCCGCGCTGACGGAGAACACCGTGGCCGTGCTGCTGGAGCCGATCCAGGGCGAGGCCGGGGTGCTGGTGCCGCCGCAGGGCTATCTTCCGGGCGTCCGCCGGCTCACCCGCGAGCGGAACGTGCTGTTCATCGCGGACGAGATCCAGTCGGGCCTCGGCCGTACGGGGAAGACGTTCGCCTGCGAGCACGAGGGCGTCGTCCCGGACATGTACGTCCTGGGCAAGGCCCTGGGCGGCGGTGTCGTGCCGGTGTCGGCGGTCGTCTCCTCCAGTGAGGTGCTCGGCGTCTACCGTCCCGGCGAGCACGGATCGACGTTCGGCGGCAACCCGCTGGCCTGTGCGGTGGCCCTGGAGGTGATCGCGATGCTCAGGACCGGCGAGTACCAGCAGCGCGCGACCGAGCTGGGCGACCATCTCCACCGTGAGCTGGGCCTGCTCACGGGCGGCGGCGCGGTGGAGGCGGTGCGCGGGCGCGGACTCTGGGCGGGCGTGGACATCGCGCCGTCGCGCGGCACCGGCCGGGAGATCTCCGAGACGCTGATGGACCGGGGTGTGCTGGTCAAGGACACCCACGGTTCGACGATCCGTATCGCCCCGCCGCTGGTGATCACCAAGGAGGACCTCGACTGGGGGCTCGACCAGCTCCGGTCGGTCCTGTCGTCGGGCTGACGGCGCGGCACGCTCCCTCCGGGCACCGGGCACCGGCTGCCGGGGCGCCCCCGCACCGCCCTCAGCCCGCTCACCCGCACCCGCACCCGCTCACCGGGCCTCGGTCGCCGAGCAGGCCGGGGTGTCCGTTCCCGGACGCCCCGGCCTGCGGGCGTCGGGCGTCGGGCGTCGGCGGGGAGCCCATCATGACCGTCGCCCCCACTCCACAGGCCGAAAGACGACACCCGTCACGCCCACCACACGCGTCGGCCTCACCGGGCTCACCAGCCTCACTGGGCTCACCGGTCTCTGAGCGGCCCGTTGGCCGTCCGAGGGCGGAGAGCGCGGCGAAGCCCGTTCGCCGAACGGGCGGCCCCGCCCCCAACTGCCCTATCCAAACGCGCCATTGACACCACACATGGTCTGGACCAATGATGCGGGCCATGCCGAGACCTCGAGCAGCACTCGCCGTCCTCGTACCTCTTCTCGCCCTGCTGGGCCTGACCGTTCCCGCGCACGCGAACACGGCAAGCAGCACGAGCACCACCGCCGCCGCATGGCCGCCGCCCGCGCCGGTGGTGTCGCATGTGGAGACGGCGGATCCGGTCGTCTTCATCACCATCGACGACGGCTGGTACCACGATCCCGCCGCCGCGAAGATCCTGCTGGACCGCCAGGTGCCCGCGTCCCTCTTCGTGCTGCCGGACGCCTATTCGTACGATGCCGCGTACTACCGCAAGCTGCTCGACCACGGCCCTTCCCGGATCGAGAACCACTCGGTCTCGCACCCCGACCTCACGACGCTCGACGCCGCGGGACAGCGCGCCGAGCTGTGCGGGGCCCGTCAGCGGCACCTGTCCACCTTCGGCGTCGAGCCCCGGCTGACCCGCCCGCCCTTCGGGACGTGGGACGAGCGGACCCGCACGGCCGCCCGCGCCTGCGGTTCCAAGGCCGTGGTGACCTGGACGCACGACCAGACGACCTGGGGCGCGACACCGCCCCCCGTACCGCAGCTGAAGTCCGGCGACATCATCCTGCTGCACTTCACCCCGAGCCTCGCGGACGATCTCACCCGCGTCCTGGCGGCGGCCGACGCGGCGGGCCTGAAGCCCGGCCGACTGCGCGACTACATCAGGGACTGACCCACGAGGAACGGCCCAACCTCGCCGGGAGGCGCGGGGCCCCCGGATGCCCGCCTCCGCTGCCTCGCCTTCGTCGATCCTCGGCCCTCGTGCGGAGCACGGCCCGGTCGCCGTCGGAAGTCGGGCGGCAGGGCCGGCCCCCGTCGGTGGGCCCCCGCCGGTGGGTGCCCCGCCGGCGGGGCCTCCTTCCCGTCAGCCAGGGCCGTACGGGTCGTCACCGGTCTCAGTGCCGGTGACCGGCCTCGGATCAGGGCCGGTGACGACCGCGTCCTCGCACCCGAAAACCCACACCCGAGAAGCGACGCGGTCGCATCGCGTGAATCGTGCGACAGATCAGTAGTCACCCCAGGGCGTTTGGCCGACCGGTCCGCCAAACGATCTGATCTACAGTCATTTTGTGATCTTTGGGATGATCTGCGCGCTCGCTTCCGCGGTCTGCTACGGCACCGCCTCCGTCCTCCAGGCCATCGCGGCCCGTGCGGCCGAACCCGGCACCGGCTCCGGCGTGGACGCGGCGCTCCTGCTCCGCGCCCTGCGCCAGTGGCGCTATCTCGCCGGGCTCGCCCTCGACGGACTCGGATTCGTCCTCCAGATCGTCGCGCTCCGCTCCATCCCCATCTACGCGGTGGGCGCGGCCCTCGCCGCCAGCCTCGCGGTCACGGCCGTGGTCGCCTCCCGCCTCCTCCATGTCCGGCTGAGCGGTCCGGAGTGGGGCGCGGTGGCGGTGGTCTGCGCCGGACTGGCGATGCTGGGGTTCGCATCCGGCACGGAGGGCTCCCGTACGGGCTCGTCCGCGCTGCGCTGGTCCATGCTGGGCGTCGCCCTCGCCGTACTGCTGATCGGCGCGCTCGCGGGCCGCCTCCCGGACAGGTCCCGCGCCCTGGTCCTCGGCCTCGGCGCGGGTGCGGGATTCGGCGTGGTGGAGGTCTCGGTACGCCTGATCGACTCGCTCGCCGTGCCGGCGCTGTTCGGCAACCCGGCGCTGTACGCGCTGCTGCTCGGCGGGGGCGCGGCGTTCCTCCTGCTGACCTCGGCGTTGCAGCGAGGGTCGGTGACGGTGGCGACCGCGGGCCTGGTGATCGGCGAGACGATCGGCCCGGCGCTGGTGGGGGTGGTGTGGCTGGGAGACCGCACGCGCGGCGGGCTGGAGTGGCTGGCGGTCACGGGGTTCGCGATCGCGGTGGCGGGGGCCCTGACGCTGGCGAGGTTCGGCGAACCGCCCACCGACGCGGCTGCGGCGAAGGGGCGTGGCAGCGCCGGCGACGGCACGGCCTCGGAGCCGACCGACGGTTCGGCGGGCAGCCCGGACGGTAGCCCGACCAGCGAACCGACCGACGATCCGACCACGGAGCCGACCGGCAACCCGGCGGGCAGCCCGGCCGAGAACCGCACCACCGGACCGGACGCCGGGCCCTGACCGGTTCCGTACGCACGACGGACACGGCGGACTAGGTTCGACCGTATGACCGCTGACGGAAAGACCACAGACGAAACGACCGCAGCCCAGTCAACCGCGACCCCCTCGACCGGGGCCCGGCAGGACACCCCGGCTCGCCTCCCGGAGCACTCCCCTCGCCTCCCCTGGGCGAGGCTGGCCCCCGATGTGTTCAAGGCCATGCGCCAGTTGGACAAGGCGGCCCGTCAGGGCGTCGATCCGGTGACCCTCGAACTGGTCAAGATCCGCGCCTCGCAGCTCAACCACTGCGCGTACTGCCTCGATATGCACACCAAGGACGCCCTCGCGGCGGGCGAGTCCATCGAGCGGATCATCCAGCTCAGCGCGTGGGAGGAGTCCCGCCACTTCTACACCGCGAAGGAGATCGCGGCGATCGAGCTGACCGAGGCGATCACGGTCATCACGGACGGATTCGTGCCGGACGAGGTGTACGAGCGCGCGGCGAAGGAGTACGAGGACGCCGAGCTGGCGCAGCTCATCGCCTCGATCACCGTCATCAACGCCTGGAATCGCCTCTCCGTGAGCGCGCGGCTGGTGCCCGGCCACTACACACCGGGCCAGTTCGCACCGCGCTGACGTACGAGCCGGAACTCCAAGACAGGGAAAACCCGGCGGCACAGGGTCAGGGACTGTGCCGCCGGGCTGTCATGGGTCGTGCTGTGGGTGCTGTGGGTGCTGCTACCGGTACCGGTCTACTCGTACCGGTAGCAGTCACCGGTGCTCACCCGCACTCGGCGAACCGAGGCCGGATCAGCAGGGACCGAGGTCCTGCCAGACGCCCCACTCGCCGGTGGTGCCGGGCTCCTCGCCCTTCGTCCACCACTTCGACTTCCAGTTCTTGCCCTTGTGGGACACGGTGGTGCCACTCGGGTACTCGGTGACCGCGCTCCACGGCGGCGTGGTGCAGGTGCCGCCCGTCGTCCCGGTGGTGCCGTTCGTCCCGTTGGTGCCGTTCGAACCGGTGGTGGTCGTGGTGGTCGTGCCGCTGCTGGTGTTGCCGCCCGGCTCCACGATCGTCACACCGCGCGTCAGGTCACTGGCGATGCCGTACTTCTTGCCGGAGATGGTCACCGTCCAGTTGGACGGGGTCGAGACCGGCAGGTAGTACGTGAAGTCCAGCTCCATGGACGCGCCGGGGGCCAGCGACTGCCACGCGGGAACCTTCAGCGAGTACCGGTGGAAGTCGCCCTTCAGACCGCCGACATTGCTGCCGGTGTGGTCGCTGCTGACCAGGGTCGAGTTGAAGCCCGACGAGTCACGGGCGTTGGACGGCGCGGAGGTGGAGAGGTCGAACTGGAACTCCGTGCCGCCGGGCAGCGCCGTGGCGGTGTTGTTGGTGATCTTCACCTTCGGGGTCAGCGGGTAGTTGTTGTCACCCAGCTTGAACCCGCCGAAGTCGACGTCGACCTTGACGGCCTCGGTCGGCATCGCGACGTTGGCCTTCTTGGCACCGTACGCGGAGGCGGCCTTGAACTTGTTGTACATCACCGTGGTCAGGTCGTCGCCGGGCTCGTACTGGCCCTTCGCCGCGTTCCACGTGTAGTCGCCCGCGAACTCCCAGACCATGGTGCCGCCGAGACCCTTGTTCACCACGTAGTCGGCCTTCGCGCCGACCGATACCTCGTCCTCGGTGGAGAGGAAGACCTTCTTCTCCGCGTTCCACAGCCACGGCGCGACGAGCGTCGAGTCGTACTTGCGGGCGTAGGTGCCGGTGAGCTTGGTGTCGGCGGGCAGACCGAACTTGGTGATGTAGTCGCCGACGACACCCTTCTCAAGGTTCTTGGCGTGCCACATCGGGTTGAAGCCCGCCGGCTCTTCCTTGCCGGTGGAGTCCTTGTCGTGCCAGACGTTGTCGACGCCGACGGCGCCGTCACCGCACTTGGTCAGACCCGAGCCGGGCGGGCAGGTCGTGGCGACCGACTTGCCCCACAGTCCGTCCGTGCCGCCCTGGACGTTCTTCCAGCCGCGCGTGTAGTACGGCAGACCGATGTTGATACGGCCGGCCGGCATCGAGCCGCGGAAGTAGTGGTAGGCCCAGTCGGTGTTGAGGTAACCGATTCCGCCGTACTGGGACAGGTTGTAGATGCCCGCGGCGGCCAGCTCGGAGTCCTTGCCGTCGTCGTAGAGAGCGGCGTTGGGACCGACGTGCTCGTTCCAGGTGCCGTGCAGGTCGTACGACATGATGTTGACGTAGTCCAGGTACTTCTGGACCTGGAACGTCTCCATGCCGCGCAGCAGATAGCCGGAGGAGGGGGCGGCCACGGTCAGCAGGTAGTGCTTGCCGTCGGCCGCGCTCGCACGGTCCAGCTTCTCGCGCAGGGTCTTCATCAGCGCCGCGTAACCGTTGACGAGACCGGCGCGCCGGGCGTTGCCGACCTGCCAGTCCTTCGGGTTGCCCGCGTCCTTCATCGACGTGGGGTACTCGTAGTCGATGTCGACGCCGTTGAAGCCGTACTTCTTGATGAACTCGACGGTCGAGTCGGCGAAGGTGTTGATGCCCGCCTGGTTGACCGAGCCGTCGGCGTTGTTGGCCATCGTGTAGAAGCCGCCGCTGTCGGCCCAGCCGCCCACGGAGATCATCGTCTTCACGTTGGGGTGCTGCTTCTTGAACTTCGTGAAGAGGTTGAAGTGACCTTTGTACGGCAGCGACGGGTCCATCTCGGCGCCCGGCACGCCCGGGAAGGTCATCCCGGTGTTGGCGTTGTCCGCGCCGTCGGCACCAACCGTGATCTTGTTGGAGCTGTCGATGCCGGCGAAGGCGTAGTTGATGTGGGTGATCTTGTCCCACGGAATGTTGTTGGCGAGGTAGGCGGGCCTGCCGTCCTTGCCGGTGCGCCAGTTGGCGAAGTAGCCGATGATACGGCGCTGGTGGTCCGCGCCCATCTTCTCGCGTCCGTCGGCGTCGTACACCGAGCAGTACGGCACCTCGACGCCGGGCGTCGTGTAGAGCCCGTCAGGACGACATGCCTCCTGCGAGGCGGCCTGCGACACACCTGACGTGAGCGTCCCGGCCAGCAGTCCGCCGACGGCGGCGGCGCCGGCTGCGAACAGCATCAATCTCGTTCTTTTGGGGGACAGCACGTTCGGATCCTCCAAGTGGGGGGCCCGCGCCCACCGGGGACGCAGGGGGTTCTGCCTCGCACGACTTGCATGGGGGGTGGGCGCGTTGACACCGGGTGTGCGTAAGCCCGGGGCCGGATCCGCAGAGGTGACGCAGACATTAAGAGGACTAGACCAGTGCGTCAATAGGTATGGACCTATCCGGTGGTTTTCTCATGCCTCCTACGACCAAGGGAACTTGCCCCGATGCAGGTCAGAGCCCGCCGGTGCCGGATCAGGCAGCGAGAACCGCTAAACCTGAGGTGAAAGGAGTCTCACGGGATCGCAGGGATCGATGAGAACAGAGGGGGCGGAGGGGCGCACGGGCAGGGCGCACAGGATGGTCGTGCGAGCCGGGGGCGTACAGGTCGCACACCGGAATCATGCGAGAGCGAGATGAATCCCATCGAATCGCCCGACCCCCACGACGGTCCGGTACGAACGGTCTGGCCGCCCACAGCCGTCGGGAGCGTGCTGGACGACCGCAGAAAACTCGCGCGCGCCGCGCGGGGCTCCCTCAGTACGGTCGGACGATGGACGATCAGGACGGTTACTTCCCGGAACGTGTCGCGGCGGCCTACGACGAGTCGTCAGGGGACATGTTCGATCCGGACGTCATCGACGCGACGGTCGACTTTCTGGCGGGCCTGGCCGACCTGGCCGACGGTGACGCCGTCGGCGAGGCCCGTACGGCTCACGGTGACGCCGTCGGCGACGGCGGCCGGACCCACCAGGCCCACAGCGGCCGGGCCCTTGAGCTGGGCATCGGGACAGGGCGCATCGCGCTGCCGCTGGCACAGCGCGGAGTCCCGGTCCACGGCATCGACCTGTCACAGGCGATGGTCGCCCGGCTGCGCGCCAAGCCGGGCGGTGACGCGATCGGCGTCACGATCGGCGACTTCGCCACGACCAGGGTGGACGGGACGTTCTCCGTCGTCTACCTGCTCTTCAACACGATCATGAATCTGACGACGCAAGAGGAACAGGTGGCCTGTTTCCGGAACGCGGCGGCTCATCTGGAGCCCGGAGGGCGCTTCGTCATCGAGGTCCTGGTCCCCGAACTGCGCAGGCTCCCGGCCGGGCAGAACGTCGTGCCCTTCCACGTGAGCCCGACGCGATGGGCCTTCGACGTCTACGACGTGGCCACCCAGGCGACGAGTTCGAACTACATCGAGGTCGTCGACGGCCGCGGCAAGTACCGATCGATTCCCTTCCGGTACGTATGGCCGTCGGAACTCGACCTGATGGCTCAGCTCGCCGGCCTGCGGCTGCGCGAGCGGTGGGACGGATGGACGCGGGAGCCCTTCACGAGCGAGAGCCGTCAGCACGTCTCGGTCTGGGAGAAGCCTGCCGACTGACCCCGGATTCGATCGCCGGCGGTACGTCCGTCGGCGGTACGTCGGCTGCTCCTCGGACCACGACGCGGCGAGGCGCTCCCGGGAAGGGATGCGCCCCGCCGCGAACAGGCGCCGATATCAGCGGTGTTCGGTCTCGCGCACCGCCTCGCGCGGCGCGGGCACCGTCGTCGGGCGACTGCCGAGGGTGCGGAACAACCTGCCCGGCCACCAGAGCCGGCGCCCGAGGTCCAGCGCGAGCGCGGGGACCAGGACCGTGCGTACGAGGAAGGTGTCGAGCAGGACGCCGATGCCGACGATCACGCCCATCTGGGCCATGGTCACCAGGGGCAGTACGGCGAAGACCGCGAACGTCGCCGCGAGTACGACGCCGGCCGAGGTGATGACCCCGCCCGTACTGGTCAGGCCCTCCAGGACACCGCGGGCATGGCCGAGACGGCCGACCTCCTCCTTCACGCGGTGCATGAGGAAGATGTTGTAGTCGATGCCGAGGGCCACCAGGAACACGAAGCCCATCAGCGGGATCGACCAGTCGACGCCGGCGAAGCCCAGGACGTGCTCGAACAGCAGGTTCGACGCGCCGAGTGCGGCGAAGAACGACAGCACGACCGTGGCCAGGAGCAGCACCGGTGCCACGAGCGAGCGCAACAGCCAGACGAGCACGGCCAGGACGACCAGGAGCACGATCGGGATCACCGTCTTCAGGTCGCTGTCGGCCGTCCTCTGGGTGTCCAGGGTCTGCGCGGTGGTGCCGCCGACCAGTGCGTCGGCTCCGTCGACGGAGTGCACCGAGGTGCGCAGCGCGTCGATGGTCGACTTGGCGGCTTCGCTGTCCGGTGTGCCCTCCAACACCACGGAGAGGGTGACCAGTTCACCGTCCGGGGTGCGATGTCCGTCCTCGACGCGTGCCACTCCGGGTGTCTGCTCGGCGGCGGCCTTCACCTCGGCCGCGCGGTCGGCCGCGGTGACGATCTGCGCCGGGTCGGAGGAACCGGAGGGGTAGTGCGCGGAGATCCGTTCCTGAGCCACGACCGACTCGGGTTTGTCCTGGAACATCTCGGACTGGGTGAGTCCCATGTTGATGCCGAACGCGCTGAGCGCGAGCACCCCGGTGACGGCGACGGACATCATCCAGGACCAGCGGGGGCGCTTGGCCACGGTCGCACCGATGCGGGACCACACGGTCGTCGTCCTACGGGCGCGCGTACCGAAGCGTGGCACGAAGGGCCAGAACACCCAGCGGCCGACGATCACCAGCAGGGCGGGCAGCACAGTGAGCATCGCCAGCAAGGAGCAGACGACACCCACCGCACCGACGAGTCCGAGCGAACGCGAGGAGTTGATGTCGGCGAAGGCCAGACAGGCCAGGCCCACGGCGATGGTGCCGGCGGAGGCGAGGATCGCGGGACCGGAGCGGCGCAGCGCGGTGCGCATGGCGGCGTGGCGGTCCTCCTGGGCGTGGAGTTCCTCACGGTAGCGGGCGATCAGCAGCAGCGCGTAGTCGGTGCCGACACCGAAGACCAGGACCATCAGCACACCCGCGCTCTGCGGATCCACCGGCAGGCCGGCGTGCATGGCGAGCAGATAGGTGGTGACCTGAGTGAGGACCGCGGCGAAGCCGACGGCGATCAGCGGGAAGAGCCACAGGATCGGGCTGCGGTACGTGATGAGCAGCAGCACCGCGACGACGAGGCCCGTGGCGATCATGAGGGTGGAGTCGAGGGAGTCGAAGACGGCGACCGAGTCGGTGAGGGAGGCGGCCGGTCCGCCGACGGCGACGTCCACGCCGGGCGGGGCGTTGGCGTCCACGACATCGCGCAGCTCGTCGATCTCGTCGGTGAGGCCGTCGCCGCCGTCCATCGGGATGACGGTCATCAGAGCCTCACCGTCCTCTGCCGGGACGGGTGCGGCGACCTGCTCGCCCTTGGCGACGAACTCGGCGAAGGCGGTGCGGTCGGCGGCGGCCCGCTGCTCGCGATCCGTACGGTCACCGCCGGTATAGACGACGACCGCTGCGGTCAGTTCGTCGGTACGGAACTTCTCCAGCTCCGTGTTGACCTGCGCGGATTCCGCGCCGCGCGGCAGGAAGGCGTTGGGTCCGCTCTCCTCGACCTCACCGAGCTTTCCGGCCAGCGGGCCGAGCGCCACGGCGACGATCAGCCAGGCGGCCAGGACGAGCCATTTGGAGCGGCGCCCGCCGGGCGTGGTGGAGAGCCGCTTGATCCAAGCGGGCATGGGTGGTCTCCTTCTGGTGAGAGGTGAGTTTCTGCGAGGCCGAAAAGGGATTGAGGCGGTGCGGGTCTTGCTTCTCGTCCGTACGGCCGGGAGTTGCCGCTCCCGGCCGTACGCCGAATCCTGTGCCGAACAGGCGGTTACTCGATCTCGCGCATCATCTTCTCCATCGAGGCGACCGACGTCCTGGTCAGCGTCTGCTCCTCGATGGAGCGCCGCTGCATCTCGACGTTGTCCTCGAGGAGTTGCTGGTACTTGAGCGCCATCTGCTTGTACTGCTCTTCGCGCGAGGTCAGCATCCTGGCCCGCCAGGTCGCGGCGATCTGCCAGACGACCACGATCAGCAAGAGGAAGACGCCGCCGGCGCCGACGGCTCCAGCCCAGTCTCCGCCGTTCATTTCGCGTGCTCCTTCACTGTCGGCTTCTTCTCTTCCTCGGTGAGTGTCTGCGCGGCCGTCGCGACGACCTGGGGGGTCAGGGCGTACGAGAACGACGTCAGCTCGTAGAACTTCATCGCCTTGCCGCTCTCCGACAGCTCCAGCGTCCCGGTGATCAGCCCGGCCGCCTCCAGTCGCTGCAGGTGCATGTGCAGCAGGGGGCGACCCATGCCGATGTCCCGGGCCAGTGCGCTGACGTAGTTGCGTCCTTCCGCAAGGGCCGCGACGATCCGCATGCGGTGCGGATTGCCGAGGGCCGAGAGGATCTTCAGCAACTCGTCTCCCGAGGGGACCGGACTCCGCGTCATGCCGATCCCTTCGCTCGTATCGGACCTCCCTACGATCGCGTCCGCGGCCGACACCCGTCAAAAAAACCTGACACATGTCGGGGAAAGCTGGGGGGTGTCTCAGGGTTCTCTCAGGGTTGCCGTGACCGGGTACTCCCAGCGGCGTACGCATCCCGGGTAATCCGGCACCCCTGCCTGGGCCGTCCACCACGAGGGACGACGGGGACGACGGTCCACGGAGTGACCGCGGCAGCCGTCCGCCGCAGCCCGAACGCCCGAACTCCCGGGTGCCCGAGCGCCCGAATGCAGCTCAGCACCGCCAGGGGCATGCGCGGTACCCCACCCCGCAGGTCGCTCACCTGTTTGGATGTGCGGCATGAACGGTACTCAATCCATCAACGCCCCCTGGGGCGTGTCCGTGTTCGGCGCGGCGAGCGTGGACGCCTCGCCGGACCTGGCCCGGCTCCGTGTGGCGATAACGCAGACCCGGCAGAAGCCGGGCGAGGCGTTCGAGGTCACCCGAGGCGGGGTCAACCACATCCGGGAAGTGCTGCGCGGCCACGGGGTACCCGACACCGCCGTGTCGACGTCCCGGCTGAACCTGAAGTCCTCGTGGACCTTCGGCAATGAGCGCAAGTTCCTCGGTTACGAGTGCACCGCCTCGTTCGTGATCGAGCTGCGCGAGCTGGACATTCTGGAGACCGTGCTCGTGGACGTGGTCGAAGCCGGGGCGAACCAGGTCGACGGTGTCGAGTTCGACGTGAGCACGAAGAAGGAGCTGCGCGCGCGGGCACGCACGGCCGCGGTGGCCGCCGCGCGGGAGAAGGCGGCGCTGTACGCGGAGTCCGCCGGTATCCGGCTCGGTCCGGTCATCCACATCAAGGACGTGGACTCCGACCAGATGCAGAACAGCTACCGCAGCCACAGCAGCGGGGGCGGAGCCGGGGGTGACGGCGATCTGACCCCCGGCAAGATCAGCGTTTCGGCGGGCGTCGTCCTCGGCTTCTCGATCACCGGCGGCTGACGGCGCGCACGATCGCGGTGCCCGGCCCCGCCCTTCCGGCTCCAGGCACCGCGAAGCGCCCGCGCGCCCTCGTCTCTCTTCCCTTCGCCTCCCCTCGGGGGAAACGGTTCACGGACTACGGAGTCGGTCGTCGATCTCCGCCTTGAGTTGGTCGTATGCGGGACTGGTACGGACCGAGTCGTACTCCGGATCCGAGAACTCGAAGCAATGCCCGCCGAAATGCCCCGCGAAGAGCGTGCAGGCGTCCGCCGCCGGACCGGATTCCGCATCGATGGCCGGGCAATCCGGCAGAATGGCGACGTAATCCGGTTCGGAACCGTCATCCCAGCGGGCCCATACTTCGCCCCCGGACGCGTCCTCCAGTTCGCGCACGAGGTCGAAATGCGAACCGCTCGCATGGAATTCCAGACGGCAACGCAGTCCGGTGATGACGTGCATCGGATGTACGGGTTCGTCCGGAGCGATGTCCAGGACGAGCACCAACGCCGGCAGCGGCAGCGTCGCGGTCGCCGCGCAGATACGCCGGGGAACTTCCTGGTTCACCATGCCCGCGTCACCTCGCCCTGCCGGGTCTGGGCGTTCGCCTGGGACACCGCCTCGCGCATGGCGTCCGACTGCGCGGCCGGGCTGACGTCTTCGGGCCGCGCGTCCCATTCCCGTCCGCCGTTGAGCGGCCTGATCTGCACTCGCGCTCCGACCCGGTCCATGACCCGCCCCACTCTGCGCGTGGCCGCGTCCAGGACCACGTCCCCCGGCTCGGGCTCGTACGGGTGCTCCCGCGCGGATCCCTCGGAATCACTCATGTGTTGTTCCTCCGCAGTCCTTCTTCGACGGCCCACAGGACCTCGGGAGTCGGAGCCGCATATCCCCCACGGGGAACCCACTCCGGCGCGAGCCGCCAGAACCCTCCGCCGCGTAACAGAGCGACCAGTTCGTCAATGCCGCCCTCGGCCGGGTCGGGTGCGCTTTTCCGGTCGGTCATTTTCCCTTGCCGTACCTCTCCGCATCGTCAAATTCCTTGTTCGGCAATATGGTTGCGGATCCGGGCGTACGCTCGGCAGGGGTTCATGTCCCGGCTCGTCTCCAGGGAGAACAGGGAGAACGAAGTGGTCGCACGTTCGCGCGATTTGACACCCGATCGATCAGCTCGGGATTTGTTCGGCTCCGAGATGCGCCGGTTACGCACGGCAGAGGGCATGAGCCTGGAGCGGCTCGCCGATGTCCTCAAGTACAGCAAGAGTTCCCTTGCCCGCTTCGAGACGGCGGAGGCCATGATCCCGCCGGACCTGCCGTTGAAGCTGGACGCGGCGTTCGGGACGGACCAGCTCTTCGAGAAGCTGTACGGGCTGGCGCGGAAGGAGATCCACCCGGACCAGTTCCGGCGTCGGATGGAACTGGAGGCACAGTCGCAGCTCATTGAGGAGTTCAGCGGTCAACTGGTACCGGGGCTGGTGCAGACCGAGGACTACGCGCGTGCGTTGTTCGAGATGTACGACCCCAGGGCGACGCCAGAAGAGATCGAGGACCTGGTGACTGCCCGCATAAGCAGGCAGGCCCTGCTGCGTACCGACAATCCGCCCGATCACTCCATCGTTATCGACGAGGGTGTGATCCGACGCGCGCTCGGTGGCCCGCATGTAATGCGAGCCCAGCTTGCCCACCTCGCGTCCCTGACCCATACGTCCACTTCAACGCTGCAGATCATCCCCTTCAAGCACGGGGGGTACGCCTTGATGGGTGGGTCGCTGTCCATCCTGACTCTGGACAACGGATCGCAGGTGGCCTGGGAAGAAGGTATCTCCACTGGCACTCTGCTTGAAGAACAGCACAGCGTCACGACACGCAAGCGGGCATACGATCTGCTCAGGGCATGCGCCCTCTCGCCGAGTGAATCGGCGGTGTTCATCCAATCCGTAATGGAGGCACTACCAGAATGAGCAGCTCCCTAGCCCTCTCCGGCGTGGAGTGGGTCAAGTCGTCGTACAGCGGTAACGGGGGGGCTAACTGCGTCGAGTGGGCACAACATTACGCGGAAGCGCACGGCATAGTCCCCGTCCGGGACAGCAAGGTGCCGAGCGGTCCCACCCTGCTGGTCTCCCCCGACGCCTGGGCCAGCCTGATCCGGTACGCCACGGACTCCCCCGTCTGACCCCGTACAGCTGAGCCCCGCCACCCCCTCGCTCCTCCGGGGCGGAACGCGGCGGGGCTCTCCGCTGCCCACGCGCCATACGTCCGGCCCGGCTCAGTGGATCAAGCCGCGCAGTACGGGAACGCCGGCCCCCGCGCCCGTCAGTCCGGCGAGGACCGCGCCCGCGACGGGGCCGCCGCTCAGAAAGGTCAGCCCTCCCACGATCAGGCCGATGAAGGCTGCGGCCAGCAGGACGAGGGCGGTGTGCACGCTCACGAAGGGGGCGGGATCGGGCTGGGGCGGAATCACCGGCGTCGAAGGGCCGGGGGCGGGGTTCTGCTGATCGGTCGTCATGCCGTCCATTCGACTCCCGGCGAGGGGTCCGGCCCTAGGCCCACGAACGGAACCGCGCCAGAGTCGATCAGCGTTGAACGCGGCCATTCGGAACGGAAGTTCCCCGAACATTCGCCGTGGTTCGCCCCCGTCCCGGAAAGTTCGTGGAAGTTCGGCGCTGTCCGGTCTCCGCGTTCTAGCCTGGTCCGCACATACGGCTCCGGGGGGATACGCGTGACAGGGGAAGACGCTGCCGACAGCACCAAGAAACCGCGGTCGGCGGGCACGTTCGAGGAAGAGCTGGCGGTGTTCGCCGCCGATCTGCGCCGACTGCGGATCGCGCGGGGAAAGCCGTCGATGTACGACATCCAACGCCGTGCGGACCGTATGTCATGGAACCTGTCGGTGTCGGCACAGAGCGAGGTGTTCAGCGGGAAGCGACTGCCGAGGCTGGACTTCCTGATGGCCCTGGTCCGGACACTCCTCTCCCACGACGAGGACGGCCAGGCGCAGGCCCTGGACCGCAACGCGCCAGAGACGACGGCCTGGCGGGACCGCTGGACGGAACTGGAGAACCTGAAGGCGACCAGGAAACGTCAGCCTGATACACGGGCCGCCACAGCCTTTCCAACGCCCGTGCCACACGGGACTGTTCGAGCGGAGACACCGCCCGCACCGACCCCGTCCGCGCCGCCGCCGTCCTCTCTCCCGCCGCGGGTGCCCTCTCCGGCCGTTGTGGCCTACGCGCCCACCAGCATGCTCTTCGGTCACAGCGGTCGGGTCTCAGGGGTGGCGTTCCCCCCAGATGGCCGGCTCATCGCCAGCACCGGCCTCGACCGAACCGTCCGCCTATGGAACCCCACCACAGGACAGCCAATCGGAGAGCCTCTCACCGGCCACACCGATCAGGTCGACGGGGTCGCTTTCTCCCCCGACGGCCAACTCATCGCCACCGCCAGCCTCGACGGAACAGTCCGCCTATGGAACCCCACCACAGGACAGCCCATCGGAGAGCCTCTCACCAGCCACTTCGGCCCGCTCACAGGGGTCGCCTTCTCCCACGACGGCCGATTCATCGCCGCTACCGGTGACGACGGAATAGTGCGTCTATGGAACACCACCACCGGCGAACGAGCCGGAGTTCTGTCCAGCGACTTCGACGGCCCGGTCACAGGGGTCGCCTTCTCCCCCGACGGCAGTCTCATCGCCGCCACCGGTCACGACGGAACAGTGCGCCTGTGGAACGCCACCACCGGCCAACTGGCCGAAAGAGCCCTCTCCTATTACGGCCTCCCAGTCCTCTCGGTCGCCTTCTCCCCCGACAGCAGCCTCCTCGCCACCGCCAGCCGCGACCTGACCATACGCCTGTGGAACCCCACCAACCTCGAACCGGTCGGAGCCCCCCTCGTCGGCCATACCGAACCGGTCTCCGGGATGGCTTTCTCTCCGGACGGCAGCCTCCTCGCCACCACCGGTTACGACGCGACAGTGCGGCTATGGAGCCCCCACACGGGACAGCCCGTCGGAGACCCCCTCATCGGACACATCGGCCCGGTTTTAGGCGTCGCCTTTTCCCCTGACGGCCAACTCCTCGCCACCACGGGTGAAGACGGAACAGTGCGTTTGCACCGTAAGACGAACGTGTCGACGGCACCGCCCACCAACCACGGCACGCAAGCCTTCTTCAGCGCATTGAAAAAGGGTCGTGCCGTCGCCCTGCCTCTCATCGACCCATCAGGCGCGGCATACGGGGTGGCGTTCTCCCCTGACGGTCGATTCCTCGCCACCGCAGGTAAAGACGGAACGGTCCGCCTGTTCAACCCCACCACCGGTCAACCGACCGGAGAACCCCTCACCGGCCACACCGGTCCTGTCACAGAAGTCGCCTTCTCCCCCAATGGCGAACTCCTCGCCACCGTCAGTCACGACGAAACCGTACGCCTATGGAACCCCACCACCGGCCAACCGACCGGAAACCTGTCCATCGGTCACAGCGACGCAGTCATCTCGGTGGCGTTCTCACCGAACAGCCTGCTCCTCGCCAGCACTAACGGCGATGCGACCGTACGCCTGTGGAACCCCACCAGCGTCGAACCGGTCGGAGTCCCCCTCGTCGGCCACACCGAAGAGGTCAACGGGATCGCTTTCTCCCCCGACGGCAGCCTCCTCGCCGCCGCCGGTGACGACGGAACCGTACGCCTATGGAACCCCACCACCGGCCAGCCGATCCGAGCACCCCTCACCGGCCACACCGAAGAGGTCAACGGGATCGCCTTCTCCCCCGACGGCAGCCTCCTCGCCACCGCCGGTGACGACGGAACCGTACGACTATGGAACCCCACCACCGGCCAACCGATCCGAGAACCCCTCACCGGCCACACCGGTCCTGTCACAAGAGTCGCCTTCTCCCCAATTGGCGAACTCCTCGCCACCGCAGGCATCGACGGAACAGTGCGCCTATGGAACCCCACCACAGGACAGCCGATCCGAGAACCCCTCACCGGCCACACCGATCAGGTCGACGGGGTCGCTTTCTCCCCCGACGGCAGCCTCCTCGCCACCGCAGGCAGCGACGGAACCGTACGCCTGTGGATCATCCCTCCAGGGCCGGGCGCGAGCCTTGAGACGGGCGGGCAGTTGCGGACGTTCTGAATATGGTTCTCCGCAGAGGGGCGCCGCCCCTCGGTACAGGGCAGGGGGCTCGGGCATGGCGGAGATGACGATCCAGCGGCGTCGGCGGCTCGCGTGGGGGCTTGTGGCGGTCGCGGGGGTTCTGGTGGCGGCCGAGGCGGTGGGCTGGTGGTCCAGCCGGTCGGGCGGACTGCTCGTGGTGGCCCAACTCCTCCATCATCCGCTGCTGTTCGGCCTGTTGGTCGTGGCGGCTTTGACGGCCGCCGTGTTCATCGGGCTTCGGAACACCGTCGTCCGGGCCCTGTCGGCCGTCACAGCCGGACTCGTCGCCTTCCTCGCGGTGCCGCTCGCCCTCTTCAGCGCTTCCGGACAGGAGGTGACGACGGACGAAGCCGCGCCCGGCCGCTCCGACCGGCGACTCGTCGTGGAGGAGGGCGCGGCACTGATCGACCCGCTGTGGTGGGTGTACGTGGACGAGGGTTCCGGGCTCACCAAACGCCGCTGGCAGGTGGGCTACTTCAACGGTGACGCCGGGGGCGACTCGCTGGCCGAGGCGTCATGGGAGGGGCCCGACCGGATACGTCTGGTCACCGGCGAGGAGGAGGAAACCCAGGTCCACCTCATCGACCTCCGCCCCGGAACCGGCGAGCCACTGCGCACGATCTCCATGGGTTAGGCCGGTTCGTTCGGATCACTTCCGCCGACCGAGCCTCCGCCTCGGAAGGGCGTCCGCCGTGTCCGCCGAACGGGCCCGGTACGCCGGGGTGTTGGGCTAGAGTCCCCGGACTCACCGAGGAGGCCGAGCGCATGCAAGATGCCGAGATCGTCAACGCCCTGTGCCACCCGAAGCACTGGCTCGTCTACGCCCTGCCCTGGCCCGAGGACTCCCGCGACGAGCCGCAGGCCGAGGCCGCGGTCGTCATCGCTCCGCCCCTGATAGCCGGGAAGACCCTGGACTCGCTGCCCGGCCACGTGCTGGACGTCCTGGCCTGGACGCAGGAGTACGCGAACGAGCACCCGGACCAGGAGGTCGTCTTCTTCACGGACATCACCCGCTGGCTGGAATGGGAGAAGGACCTGTCCTGGGCGTCCCTGGGCATCGACTGGGAACGGGCCCTGGCCGACATTCCCGAGCAGCCCCTCCTGTTGCTGTACCTGACGATCAACCGGCGTGCCTACCGGCATCTGGTCGACACCGCCCGCGTAGCCCGCGTGTACTACCCCGACGGCACGTCCGAGACCCTCACCGTCGAAGAACGCCAGGCCGTGCGCGATGCCTTCGCGGGGCAACTGAACGCCGACTGGCCCCCGTACATTCACAGGTCGCTGGCCAGCGGCAGTCTCACCGTAGGCTGATGCTGTGGCGGGAAAGGTTTGCCGTGGGCCCGCGGCGTCCGGTGCGGTGCGGCGCAAGGCGGAGGTCCGCAGCTCGTCACTGGTAGTGACTAGGTGGTTGCGAGGGCGTTGACGGTGGAGCCGGGCAGGCCGTTCATCCACAGATCACCATGAGCCCCAAGATAGGCGCTCGGGCCCACGTGCACGGTCGGCCCGTAACAGCCCCGGCGAAAACCGGGGTTCAGCGTGCTCGACAGGCAGCTGGCGTTCGCGCCGAAATTCGTGACTACGCCACCTCTGATATTGATCGCGACGTTCGCGTTGTACGACAACCGCTCGGCCTTCGGCTGGAACGCGGCGTGGGGGTTCCCCGGAGCGGAGGCCGGGGTGGAGAGCGCGGTGCCAGGGCACGCGAGCCCGGCAAGATCCGAACGAGAGGCCCTAGCCATCCGGATCGCGTGCACGGGCCCGCACCGGGTGGCGCATGACGCGAGGGGTGCCAGCGGCCGGAATATGAGGGTCCGCACATTCCGGCGCTGGCGGCTCCACCCCGCTCCGACCTGGGCGAATTCCGTGGAGGAGGACGGCTGTCGGCGCGAGGGGCACCGACCGGGGACCCGATGACAACCGGCCGCGTGAGGAGGCGCACAATATGGCCTGCAAGTTGCTCGAAACAACCAGTGCAGTCGGTCGGAAGCGCCCCGCGGACGCGTCCGGCCCGGCGGTCGGGCCTCGCCCTGGGACGTACCCCGGAGGGCCGATCGCACCCCCCACGGATACGGAGCAAGCATGCGCAAGACGCTCACCGGATTCTTAACGCTGGCCGTGCTGCTGGGCACGGCGACGGCGACCGCCACAGCGACGGGAGTCCACGGCCCGGTGCCGGACCCACCGGGCACGAGCACGGCACGGAAAGCCGATCCCACCGACATCAAGAACCGCGTCCTGGCGATACCGGGAATGCGGCTGATCGATGAGAAGCCCTATCCGGGCTACCGCTTCTTCACACTCGGCTACAAACAGCCCGTCGACCACCGGGATCCGGGCAAGGGAACCTTCGAACAGCGGCTGACGCTGCTGCACAAGAACACCGGCCGGCCGACGGTCTTCCACACCAGCGGCTACAGCCTCTACACCTATCCCCTCCGCACGGAACCGACGCAGATCATCGACGGCAACGAGGTGTCGCTGGAGCACCGGTTCTTCTCCAAGTCCAAACCCGAACCCGGGGACTGGTCGAAAATGACCATCCATCAGGCCGCAGACGACCAGCACCGGTTGTTCACCGCGCTCAAGAAGATCTACACCGAGAAGTGGATCTCGACCGGCAGTTCCAAGGGAGGGATGACCGCCACCTTCTACGAGCGCTTCCACCCCAAGGACATGGACGGAGTCGTCGCCTACACCTCGCCCAACGACGTGAACGACGCCGAGGATTCCGCCTACGACCGCTTCTTCGCCACGGTCGGCACCCAGGAGTGCCGCGACCGGCTCAAGCAGGTCCAGCGCGAGGCCCTCGTCCGCCGCGTCCCGATGGAGAAGCGGCTCGCCGACTGGGCCGTCGCGAACCGCGCGTCGTTCAAGACGCTCGGCTCGGTGGCGCAGGCATGGGAGGTCGGGGTACGGGAACTGGCCTGGAACTACTGGCAGAGCGGGTCGTACGAGGGCTGTACCTGGCTTCCCGATGCGGCGACGGCCACCGATGACGAGCTGTACGACGCCGTCGGCTGGATCGCTCAGTTCACCACCCTTTCGGATAAGGGTCTGTCCGACTACAGCCCGTACTACTACCAGGCGGGCACCGAACTGGGCTCCCCCGCCCTCGCGCTGACGCATCTCCAGGGGCTGACCCGCTTCGAACGCCCCGCGCCCCGCAACTTCGTACCGCGAGACATCCCCATGGCGTTCAAGCCGGGCGTGATGAAGGACATCGACCGCTGGGTGCGCGGCCACGCCCGGCGGATGCTCTTCGTCAACGGTGAGTACGACCCCTGGAGCGCCGAGCCCTTCCGGCTCGGCGAGGACGCGCGGGACAGCTATGTCCTCACCGCGCCGGGCACCGACCACAACGCCCAGATCAAGAACCTCAAGGCGAGGGACAAGGCGCTGGCCACCGCGCGGATCCAGGACTGGGCCGACGTCGCGCCCGACGACGTACGGGACGATCCCTCGACGGCGGAACCGCTGGCTCCGTACGACACCAAGCTGGACCGGCGGAGCAGCGGGCCGGGAGCACTGTCGCATGGACTCAGGCCCTGACGCCCCGGTCACGACGCTCCGGTCGTGACGCTCCGGGTGCTGACACGCGGGCTGTGACACTCGGGCCGTGAGCCGGGGGTCAGGGCCCGGTGTCAGGACGCGGTGTCAGGACGCGGTCCGCCCCCGGCTGCCGTGAGGCGGCCGGGGGCGGATTCGATCCTACGGATCGCACGGAACGGCCGAACCGGACGGCCGGGCCCAACCGAGTCGGGCCGTCCGATGCGATGCGATGCGAATGCGATCGTACGGATCAGGCGAGGCTTACGGCTCAGATGAGGCCGAGCGCGCGAACCGCGTCGCGCTCCTCCGCCAGCTCCTGCACCGACGCGTCGATGCGCGTGCGCGAGAACTCGTTGACGTCCAGGCCCTGGACGATCTCGTACACGCCGTCCTTCGTGGTCACCGGGAAGGAGGAGATCAGGCCCTCCGGGACGCCGTACGAACCGTCGGACGGGATGCCCATGGAGGTCCAGTCGCCGTCGGCGGTGCCGTTGACCCAGGTGTGGACGTGGTCGATCGCGGCGTTCGCGGCGGAGGCCGCCGAGGACGCGCCACGCGCCTCGATGATCGCCGCGCCGCGCTTGGCGACGGTCGGGATGAAGGTGCCGGCCAGCCACGCCTCGTCGTTGACGACCTCGGCCGCGTTCTTGCCGGCGATCTCCGCGTGGAAGATGTCGGGGTACTGGGTGGCGGAGTGGTTGCCCCAGATCGTCAGGCGCTTGATGTCGGAGACGGCGGCCCCGGTCTTCGCGGCGAGCTGCGAGATCGCGCGGTTGTGGTCCAGGCGCGTCATCGCGGTGAAGCGCTCGGCGGGTACGTCCGGCGCGGCGGCCTGGGCGATCAGGGCGTTGGTGTTGGCCGGGTTGCCGACGACGAGGACCTTGATGTCGTCAGCGGCGTGGTCGTTGATGGCCTTGCCCTGCGGCTTGAAGATGCCGCCGTTGGCCTCCAGCAGGTCGCCGCGCTCCATGCCCTTCGTACGCGGGCGGGCGCCGACGAGCAGGGCCACGTTCGCGCCGTCGAAGGCGACGTTCGGGTCGTCCGTGATGTCGATGCCGCGCAGCAGCGGGAACGCGCAGTCGTCCAGCTCCATCGCGGTGCCCTGGGCGGCGCCCAGCGCGGGGGTGATCTCAAGAAGTCGCAGCTTGACCGGAACGTCCGGGCCGAGGAGGTGGCCGGAGGCGATGCGGAACAGCAGCGCGTAACCGATCTGGCCGGCCGCGCCGGTCACGGTGACGTTGACGGGAGTGCGGGTCATGGCGATCTCCGTAAGACAGCTGGCGGTGGGGGCCCTGCCCCTGGTGTGGGACGCCCCTTCTCACCACTTTCACCCATCGCGACCATGAACTGCCATCACGAATCTTGATGTGAAGAGACATCCAGCGGTCAGGCTATCCGACCCGCCCCACCGCCATCCGTCGGCCCCTCGTTGCGCGCGGTGTCGCAGGTCTCACCGCTGGTCACCGCCGGTCACCGCGGTTCGCCGCCGATCACTCACGATCAGGGGAGGACGCGGGAGCCGGCGGAGGCCGTCTTCGGCTCACTGTTCCAAGGCGTAGCTCACTGTTCCAAGGGGTGGCTCACTGTTCCACGGCGGTGCAGCCGGTCGTCCCCGTCGTCAGCGTCGCGCACGCCTTCGCGTCCGTGCCCTTCTTCGACGCGGTCATCGGCGTGTACGCGTCGCTCTCCGCATTGACGAGACCCTTCTGTACGCCTTTGCCGCCCACGCTTATCCGGACGGCGTCTCCGGGGCCCCCATCGGTGATACGGGCCCAGGCCGCCTGGCAGACCTCGCTGAAGCGGACCTCGACACGGGCCTTTCCGACGGTCGCGCGGGACACGGTCTTGGCGAACTCGCCGCCGCAGCCCATCGCCTCCGGGTCCTGGCCCAGGCACTCCTTGCCGACGCACTTCACTGTGGCCGGCACCTTCCTGGGGGCGCTGGTGGTCGGCGCGGAGCTGGGCGTCGGCGTCTTCGCCACGTTCTCGGTCTTGTCCCCGCTCACGCCGCCGAGGTCGGTCAGGAAGACGGCCGCCGCTATCACCACGAGCGCGCCGACGGCACCCGCCAGGAACATGATGATCTTGCGTTTGCCGTCCGCAGGTCCGCCGCTGCCACCGCCGCTGCTGCCGCTGCCGTGACCGCCCTGGCCCCCGGTGCCGCCTTGGCTCCTGCCGTGGCCGCCTCTGCCCGTGCCCTTGCCCGGGTCCGTCGGCGAGCCGGAGCGGGCCGCACGACGGCCGCCGCCGGACGCGCTCGCCGGGCCCGTCGCTCCCGGCGCGCCCGAGCCGCCCGGTAGGGCTGAGCCGCCCGGTATGGCCGGGGTGCCCTGTGTACGAGGTACGGCCGGTGTTCCCGGTCCCCCCTGAGCGCCCGGTGCACCGGGCGCTCCCCGGCCGGGCGCGGGATACGGGTACGGGCCAGGGGGCGGGGCCAGCGGGGAGGAGTCCCCCAGCACCGCGTTCCAGCTCGACGTCCGCGAGGCCGGACTCCCGCCCGCGCCTTCGCCGGTGCCCGCGCCCTCGCCCGTACCCGCCGTGCCCGTACCTGTGCCCCGGTCGTCCACGTCGCCCGTACGGTCCGAATCACCCGAAAGGCCCGGAAGGCCCGAGTCCTCCTTGTCACCCGGGTCAGCGCCGCCGTGGCTACTGCTGTGGCTGCTGCCGCGATCGCCGCCGTGACCGCGGCCGGGCGCGGCGCCCCTGGAGCCCGCGCCGGCGGTGAAGTGCATGGGGCCGTGCTCGATCGTTCTGTCACGGCGTGCCTCATCGAGGTTCCAGGCGCGCTCGGCCAGCTCCCACATCGCCATGAGGTGGGCCGTATGGGCGTCGGTCACCTCCGCGAGGGCGGTGATCGCGCCCTTGGGCGCGAAGATCCGCCCGTCGAGATAGCGCTCCCAGGACGTCTTGCCGTACCCGGTGCGATCGGCTATCTCGGGGATGCTCAGCCCGCTCTGGTCAACGAGCCGACGCAACTGCTCGGCGAACTCCCGGACATCTGGGTCCAGCTCATCCGGCAGTGCCTTCCAACGAGGCATGTACTACCCCCCTTGTCCCCCGAACAGAATTCCGGCCCACGGCGTGAACGGGAGCTTCCTGAGATGGTCACAGCGCCCCATGCCGTGCACCCTCCCGACTGACTCCTCAGTCTCCCATCCGTCGCGCGACGATCACACCGTGCCGGAATGGTCACTTCCATGCCACAGGGCACAGCCGTCCCTTGAACGCGGGCGGACGCGTACTTGACCCTGGAATCAGGACGGCGCCCGTCCCTCCTCGGGGGAGGGGACAGGCGCCGTCCTTTGTACCCAAACCGCTGTTGGCGGCCGTTCCCGGCGACCTCCGTCGGCTGCTCCTAGCCACGGATGGTGAAGTGCACCACGTCCTCCAGGAACGGGACCTCCAGCCATGCCTGGGGCTGCGCCATCAGGGCCAGAAGAGTGATGGCGACACCCAGCACTCCGTAAGTGACCATGTCCGTGAAGCGCGAGCGCACGGCCAGCATGCCGACCGACGGCAGCGTCCGGCGCATCACGGCGGCGGCGACCAAGGCCATGCCGATAAGCAGAGCGCCGACGCGGAACGCGTCTTCGAACGGGTCGGCTCCGACGATCACCAGACCGAGTCCGACCAGGGCGAGCACGCAGAGCAGCGGCCACTGCCTCGCGGGAGCGGGCGCGTCACCGGGCGCGGCCCGTCCGCCGCCCTCGGGCCGGGCGGTGTCGGTGGTCATCGACGGCGGCCGACGCGAGGTCCCCTTGCCGGGGCCGGGGCCGTCGCTCGGGCCGGCGGCTGCTCCGGCGTCGGTGCCGATGTCCGTCCCGGTGCCGGTATCCGCCCCGGTACCGCTGTCGGTGTCGGCGCCCGTGCGGGTTTCCGCGCCCGTGTCGGTGTCCGTGCGGGTTTCCGTGCCCGCGTCGGTGTCCGTGTCGGTGCCACCCGCCCTCGCCCTCGTCCTCGCCCTCGTCGTACGGTCCTCCCCGCCGTCGCCGGACGACACGTCCGGCTCCGGGCCCTCATTCGTACGCACGTCCATGGCGCAGCCTTCCTTGTCGCGCCGTGCTCAGCGCGCGGCTGCCGCGCGCTCCGAAGCCTCCACCACGTTCACGAGCAACTGCGCGCGGGTCATCGGGCCGACGCCGCCGGGGTTGGGAGCCACCCAGCCCGCGACCTCGGTCACGCCGGGGTGGACATCGCCGACGATCTTGCCGTGCTCGTCGCGGCTGACACCGACGTCGAGCACCGCCGCGCCCGGCTTCACATCCTCCGGCTTGATCAGATGCGGAACGCCGGCCGCCGCGACGATGATGTCCGCCTGCCGCAGGTGCGCCGAGAGATCGCGCGTACCCGTGTGGCACTGCGTCACGGTCGCGTTCTCGGACTTACGCGTCAGCACCAGCGGCATCGGCCGCCCGATGGTGATCCCGCGCCCCACGACGACCACGTTCGCGCCGTTGATCTCGACGTCGTGGTGGCGGAGGAGCTGGATGATGCCGTACGGGGTGCACGGCAGCGGCCCCTCGATGCCGAGCACCAGCCGGCCGAGGCTCATCGGGTGCAGCCCGTCCGCGTCCTTGGCCGGATCCATCAGTTCCAGGATCCGGTTGGCGTCGATGCCCTTGGGGAGCGGCAGTTGGACGATGTAGCCGGTGCACTCGGGGTTCTCGTTCAGTTCCCGTACGACCGCCTCGATCTCCTCCTGGGTGGCGGTGTCGGGCAGTTCGCGCTGGATCGAGGCGATGCCGACCTGCGCGCAGTCACGGTGCTTTCCGTTGACGTACCAGCGGCTGCCGGGGTCGTCGCCGACGAGGAGGGTGCCGAGACCGGGGACGACACCCTGCTCCTTGAGGGCCGCCACCCGGGCGGCCAGATCCGACTTGATCGCTGCTGCGGTGGCCTTGCCATCGAGAATCTGGGCAGTCATGGTCCCATCCTCGCGGATGGACCCGTCCCGGTACCAATCCCGACCCCCGGCTCGATCCCCGCCCTCCGGCCGGACGTCGTGTCTGGCCGGAATTCAGAGGTTGCACTTGCACAACGCATGTGAATACCGACTGGACAAAATGTCCATGTCACTACCACGATGAACCGCACAGTGCCGCGGCAGTGTTGGGGGGACGGCCCGCTGAACTGATTGACGTTCGTTCCTCCGCTCGGGCCGCGCAGTCCCCGCACTTCCCCAACGGAGGAAACTCGCCATGAGCTTCGGCGATCCGAACAATCCCTACGGCCAGCAGCAGGGCGGTCAGCAGCAGCCCGGCTACGGCTACCCGCAGGACCAGCAGGGGCAGCAGCCCGGCTACGGCTACCCGCAGGCCCCGCCCGTCCAGCCCTACGGCGCCGACGTTCCGCCGCATGCGGGCTACGGCGGCGGAATGCCCCCGCTCGCGCACTGGGGTCTTCGGGCCGGTGGCTACATCATCGACCTGCTGATCGTCCTGGTCCCGTATCTGATCCTGATCACGGTCGGCGCCGCCATCGGGACGGACGCACAGATGATCTTCCTTCTCCTCGGCGTGGCCTACGCCCTCGGCGTGGGCCTCTGGATCATCTACCAGGAGGGCACCACCGGGCAGACCCCCGGCAAGAAGGCCGTGGGCATCCGGCTGCTGCGCGAGCGTGACGGCCAGCCGCTCGGCTTCGGCATGGCGTTCGTGCGCAAGCTGGCGCACATCCTGGACAACCTGGCCTGCTACATCGGCTGGCTCTGGCCGATCTGGGACTCCAAGAAGCAGACGTTCGCGGACAAGGTCTGCTCCACCGTGGTGATCAAGTCCAACTGATCCGCCCTCACACCACGCCCGCTACGTGGATGTGTCGGACGCGGACGCACGCATACGCGGATGCACACGCGGAAGGCCGCGCGCCCTGCACAGGGCGCGTCATTCCTGCCCGGCCGGACCTTCACCGGACCAGACGACTTCAACACCCAGCTGACCGTCTGGCTGAACATCGCCAACCGGCGTCAGCACCGC
>NZ_JBSGAW010000009.1:0-6528 GCF_053600955.1 Streptomyces sp. NPDC004838
GCTCGGCCCACATGGCGGCGAAGGCGGCGTTGTGGGTGAGCAGGTCGTGCAGGAGCGCCTGGAAGCGCCTGTCGCGCGGGTAGCGTGTGGCGCTGCCCTGCACAGGGCGCGCGGCCTTCCGCGTACAGCGGCCTTCCGCGTACAAGAAAAGAGGAGGAACGGGACGGGAACGTCAGGGGAAGCCGACGGGACCGTCAGTGGAAGAAGTGGCGCGTGCCCGTGAAGTACATCGTCACGCCCGCCTTCCGCGCCGCCTCGATCACCAGCTCATCGCGGACCGAGCCGCCCGGCTGGACGATCGCCTTGACGCCCGCGTCGATCAGGATCTCGGCACCGTCCGGGAACGGGAAGAACGCGTCCGAGGCGGCGTACGCCCCCCGCGCCCGCTCCTCGCCCGCGCGCTCCACCGCGAGCTTCGCCGAGTCGACGCGGTTGACCTGGCCCATGCCGACGCCGACCGACGCGCCGTCCTTGGCGAGCAGGATCGCGTTCGACTTGACCGCGCGGCAGGCCCGCCAGGCGAAGGCCAGCTCGGCCAGTTCGTCGGCCTTCAGAGCCTCACCGGTCGCGAGGGTCCAGTTCGCGGGGTCGTCGCCCTCGGCCTGGAGCCGGTCCGCGGCCTGGAGGAGCGCGCCGCCCTGGATGAACTTGATCTCCACCGGCGAGGCGGGCGTGTCCGGACAGCGCAGGACGCGGATGTTCTTCTTCCGGGCGAGCACCTCGACCGCGCCGTCCTCGTACGCCGGGGCCACGATCACCTCGGTGAAGATCTCGGCGACCTGCTCGGCCATCGCGACCGACACCGGGCGGTTGACCGCGATCACTCCGCCGAACGCGGACAGCGGGTCACAGGCGTGCGCCTTGCGGTGCGCCTCGGCGACATCCGCGCCGATCGCGATGCCGCACGGGTTGGCGTGCTTGATGATCGCGACGCTCGGCTCGGCGTGGTCGTACGCGGCGCGCCAGGCGGCCTCGGTGTCCGTGTAGTTGTTGTACGACATCTCCTTGCCGTGCAGCTGCTCGGCCTCGGGCAGTCCGCCGTTGCCGTTGACGTACAGCGCGGCGTCCTGGTGGGGGTTCTCCCCGTAGCGCAGCACGTTGGAGCGCTGGTAGGCGGCCCCCAGGAAGTCGGGGAAGATCGTGTCGTCGGCGGGGGCGTAGGACGCGAAGTAGGAGGCGACCTCCACGTCGTACTTGGCGGTGTGCGCGAACGCCTCGGCCGCGAGCCGCCTGCGCGCGGTCAGATCGAAGCCGCCGCCCTGGACGGCCGCCAGGACGTCGGCGTACCGCTCGGGGCTGGTGACGACCGCGACCGAGGGGTGGTTCTTGGCTGCGGCGCGGACCATCGAGGGGCCGCCGATGTCGATCTGCTCGACGCACTCGTCCGGGGACGCGCCGGAGGCGACCGTCTCCCGGAAGGGGTAGAGATTGACGACCACGAGGTCGAACGGCTCCACGCCCAGCTCCGCGAGCTGCTCACGGTGGGAGTCGAGCCGCAGATCGGCGAGGATGCCCGCGTGTACGCGGGGATGCAGCGTCTTGACCCGGCCGTCCAGGCACTCGGGGAAGCCCGTCAGCTCCTCGACCTTGGTGACCGGCACCCCGGCCGCGGCGATCTTCGCGGCGGTCGAGCCGGTGGAGACCAGTTGGACGCCGGCCTCGTTCAGGCCACGGGCCAGATCCTCGAGGCCCGTCTTGTCGTACACGCTCACGAGCGCTCGCCGGATGGGCCGCTTGGCAGTCGCCTCAGCAGGCTGAGCAGTCACGGGAAAACAACCTTTCGTCCCTCGATGCGGTAGCCGTGACGGGCCAGACGCCCCACGACCTCGACGAGCAGCAGTCGCTCGACTTCTTTGATGCGCTCGTGCAGAGCGGCTTCGTCGTCCTGCTCCCGGACCTCGACCACGCCCTGGGCGATGATCGGTCCGGTGTCGACGCCGTCGTCGACGAAG
The DNA here is from genome assembly GCF_053600955.1 of Streptomyces sp. NPDC004838. Classification (NCBI taxonomy): domain Bacteria; kingdom Bacillati; phylum Actinomycetota; class Actinomycetes; order Kitasatosporales; family Streptomycetaceae; genus Streptomyces; species Streptomyces sp. NPDC004838. Next base: position 1,953 of record NZ_JBSGAW010000009.1, read on the forward strand.
TGGACGGTGCACCCGGTGACCTTCGCGCCGTACGCGAGCGCGTCGCGGACTCCGTGGGCGCCGGGAAAACTGGGCAGCAGGGCGGGGTGCGTATTGAGGCAGCGTCCGCCGAAACGGGCAAGGAACTCCTTGCCCACGATTTTCATGAATCCGGCCGAGACGACGAGATCCGGCTCGTACGCCGCCGTGGCCTCGGTGAGCGCGCGGTCCCAGGCATCACGGGACTCATAGTCCTTCACGCGGCACACGAACGTCGGGAGCCCGGCGCGCTCGGCGCGTTCCAGACCGGCGATCCCTGTCCGGTCCGCCCCGACGGCGACGACGCGCGCGCCGAAGCCTTCCGGATCGGCGTCGACGGCGTCGAGGAGGGCCTGGAGATTGGTGCCGGAGCCGGAGACGAGCACCACCAGACGGGCCGGGCGGTCCGGGTGGGCCGTGCGGTCGTCGGAGCGGGCGGGAGGGGGCGGGGAGGCCACGGCGGGTCTCTTTCTCGTGTTCTCGTGCTGTCAGGCGGTCTGCCTGTCCGGCGGTATGCGCGGGGGCTGTACGGAGGCTGCTTCGGGGCTGTGCGGGGGCTTTACGGGGGGCTGTGCGGTGGCTTTTCAGCGGGGCGGGCGGAGGTTCGAGCCGGGGCGGGTCCCGGGGCTTTCGGGGTTTTCGGGGCTTTCACGCAGAGGTACGGATCCGTGCGGGAGCCGCCGGGCATACGGATGGCTGAGCTGTCGGCTGAGTCGTTGAGCGAGGCTGTCGAGTGTGATGTGCGGCTTTGTGTGGTCGTACGAACGAATCGCGCCCCTCGATACGGGGAACTCTACGAAGAAGCCGACCGTCAGCAACGATACCGGCACACAGGAAGGCCCCCACGGGACGGGGGCGTGGCCGGGAGGTAGCGTCAGGGACAGCACCACCCGTTCCTGACGGGCACGACGACACAAGACCCGAGTGCACCGGGTCTGAGGGGAAGACGTTCACCAGATGCGGGACCGACGCCGCCGTACGGACCTCCTGTTGCCGCGGGAGCGCCAGTCCACCGATGACAACAACCCCTTCGCGCCGCCGCCGGAGGGCAGGCCGGACCAGCCGTGGCAGCCCCGCCGCCCGGAGGGCGCACCTGCCGACTCCTCCGACGCTCCGGGCTCTCCGGGCTCTTCCGGAGGTTCCGGTTCCGGTGAGGGTCCGGGTTCCTCCGACGACTCGTCCGGGTCGTCGGACGGCCGGTCGGCGTGGGGCAGCCAGTGGAGCAGCCGCCAGCCCGGCCGCTCGTCCGGCGGCGGTTTCGGCGGCCGTCCGGGCGGCCAGAACTCCCCGGACAACGGCCAGCAGGGCCCCGGAGGGCCTCCCTCCGGCCTGCGCTGGGACCCGACCGACCCCGCGCAGCGGCGGGCGCGGTACGCCCTCCTCGCGGGCATGTGGGCGTTCTTCTTCGCGCTGTTCGACTTTCCGGAGATCTCGCTGCTCCTGGGCGCGCTCGCGGTCTACTGGGCGATCAGTTCCCTGCGCGCCAAGCCGAAGCGTCCCGACCCGACCGCGCCTGCCGCAGCGTCCGCGCCGGCTCAGTCCACCGCGCCCGGCGCTCCCTCCCCGGCCCGTTCGCTGCGGACCTCGGCGGTGACGGGTCTGGTGACGGCCGTCATCGCCCTGGTGTACGTGGCGTCGATGTTCACGGCGCAGCTGGTCTACCGCGACTTCTACACATGCGAGCGGGACGCCTTGACGAAGGCGGGCCAGGTCGCGTGCAACCAGGAGTTGCCGGAGCCGCTGCGGAAGGTCTTCGGCGTCCCGGAGTAGTCGGCGTCCCGGAGCAGACGTTTCCGGAGCAGGCAGTCCGGGAGTAGGCGGTTCCCGAGCAAGCGGTTCCTGAGCGGACGGCCGGTGGTGGGCCGTCCGCCGTCGCGCGGGTGCGGTGACGGTTTCAAGGGCGAATCCGGAGGCGGATGCGAGGGCGGTTTCGGTCACGGCCGGAGACCGCCCTCTCCGCTGCCGGGGCGCGGGCGGGCTACCCCCGCTCGGACGTGGCTCCGCCTTGCTCGGAACCGCCGGGCTCGGAACCGCCTTGCTCGGAGCCAACGGGTGCGGGGGCGGCAGGTGCGGGGGCTGTGGGGTCGGCAGGCGCGGGCGCAGGCTCGGCGCGTACGGAATCGGCGGGTACGGGGGCGGCGGGCGCGGAATCCCGTACCGGCTTCCCGCCGTCCGAGCCGTCCAAGCCCTTCGTGCCGTCCGTGCCCGCTCCCCCGGTTCCGCCTCCCGGTGTGGTCGCCGTCTCCGGGGTCCTGGGCCAAGGGCTGATGGGCGCCGGCCAGGGCTTCTCCACGGCCGGGGTCCTCCGCCCGCCCCCGCCGGAGTCCGGGCCGGACCCCTCCGAGGCGGGCGGCGGATCGCTCTCGGCCATGACCGCGGCCTTGGCGGGCGGGCCCCCCGTCCGCCCCGCCCAGGAATCCAGCGGCAGGAAGCCGTACGGCTCCGAGACCGCGTCGAGAGCGTCGAGGGCCTCCAGCGCGTCCTCGATGTCCGGAACGACGGCCGCGCTCCCCCCGCCCTCCCCGCCTTGAGGGCTCCCAGCCCCTTGAAGACCGCGCAGGCCGCGCAGGCCGCGCAGGCCGCGCAGGCCGCGGGAGCCGAGGGAGCCCTGGGGAAGCTCACCCGGCTTGGACGCGGGCCCGCCGGACGCGGAGACCTGTCCCGGCGACCCAGACGACCCAGACGCCCCCGGCGACCCAGGCGTCACGGCCCGGTCCGGATCCTGCTCCACGAGCGTACGGAGACGGCCATCCGACCGGCGTACCCGCCAGGCCCGCAGCCCCAGCGCGGCCGGGATCCCGATGGCCGCCGACCACAGGAAGGCCGCCCCTCCGGTGAGCCACCACACCGGGCCGAACTCCGTGAGCCGGTCCGTGCCCAGCGGACCGCCCGAGGCCGCCGCCATCAGCGCCGTCAGGATCCCGCAGCCGGCCGCGCCCAGCAGGCCCGTCAGCGCGGTCTCACGCTTGCCCCAGGCGATCCGCCCCTCCGCCGGTGCGGCCTTCACCGCCGTGAGACAGGCGATCACGAGCGCCGCGACCAGCGGCACGGCCATGGACGCCCAGTTCAGCGGCGCCCCCGGCCCCTGCGCGGGAATCGCCGCGACCAGCGGGAAAGTCGGCAACGAGGGATCCCCCGACAGTGCGAAGGGAGTGGCCGTCCCCTCTGTGCCCAGCGAGAATCCGGGCCCGAGACCGTACGCCGCGCCCCACACCGCCGCGTTCGGCACGAGCGCGATCCCCAGCAGCAGCACGGCGAACCGCCCCGACCCGACATCGGAGAGATGACGGAACGATTCCTGGACGGCGTCCGCGTGCCAGACCAGCGAGGACCCGACGAGCAGTGCCCCGCCGCCCAGCAGCACCAGCGCCCCGGCCACCCCTGAGCGCAGCGCGACCGCCACCCGCGTACGGGCCAGCCGTACCCGTACCGCCTTGGGCAGCCAGTCCGGAATCGGACCGGTGGGACGGCCGTTCGCCGACCAGACCCCGGCAGCCGCCGTCGGCACGATCACAAACGGCACCCACACCGCCGCGCTCCACGGATTCACCGGGAGCGGCCCGCGGGTGGCGTAGACCGTCACGGCCGCGCCGACCAGCAGATACCCCACGGCGACGGCGCACAGCACGCCCCACCCCGACGCCCGTGGCCGCCGCCCGGTCTCATCCGGCACCAGGCTGTCGCGGGTGGCCCGGTGCGTCAGCCATGCGGGCAGCGCGACGAGCAGCAGCGGTACGACGCCGACGGGCGCGGGTCCGCCGTAGAGGGTGTCGGTGCGGACGAGTTCCGTGCCGTGCGCCAGCAGCCACAGCGACGCGGCCACATGCAGCGCGCCACGGGAGCCGCTGTCCGGGTACGGGGAGCTGATCCACAGCACCATCGCCACGACGGTGAACGCGCCGAGCCCGAGCCCCGCCGCGGTCGCCCCGCGCACGAGACACGCGGCGAGCGCGGCCTTCCGCCCGCCCTGCACCTGGACCGGGACCGGAACCGACGCGTACGAGGTGGGGTGATCGGTCGTCTGAGTCACCCGGCCATGCTCCCAACGACACGCGCTTTCTCCGCGTAACAGGCGAATGGCCGTTGTGTCGCTCAATATACGTTTATGTACTTCTATGCTGAGTGCAGCTCTTCGGGGCGTGCGGAGGGCCTTTCATGACTCAGAGCACGGCGCATTCCGCTGCCGGGACGCCTCTGCCGTCCCCCAAGGAACGGCGGAGGCTGCGCAGGGCGAAGTCACTGAGCGAGGAACAGGTCGCCAGCGCTATCGGCGTCACCAAGGCGACCGTCCGTGCCTGGGAGACCGGTCGCAGCGACCCGCAGGGGCGCAGGCGCGAGGCGTACGCGAAGCTGCTGGCCGCTCCCGTGACAAAGGCGGGGACCACGGCCGGGGCCACGGCGGAGGTCACGCCGGAGGTCACGCCGGAGGTCACAGCGCAACCCGAGGCCCGCCCCCGGCCGGAGCCCGAGCCGGAGCCCGAGCGGGTCTTCGGGACCGTCGCCGGGGTGAGCGAGAAGGGCGCGGGCCCGGCTTCGGAGTCGGTGTCGGAATCAGAGA